>NZ_JALHPM010000078.1:0-29516 GCF_022842525.1 Luteitalea sp. | reverse complement strand
CCCCCGCGGCGCGCGCTGGCCGGCGTCGGCGTCGGAGCGGGCGTGGCTCGGGTTGCCGGACGCGGCCCGCCATCGGCGGGGCCTGTCGTCGATCGGCGCGGCTCGTGCCGCGCGGTCCCCGGAGGGGCACGCAACCGCGGCGACACAGGTGACCGCCCCAGCCGATCCGCACCCGTTGGCGGCACGCTTCCCCGACCTGCGCCGGCGGTTCGTGTTCGAGTACTACCCCTGGTACGACTCCGACCCCTGGTATCACTGGAACGAGGCCGGTCGTACACCACCGTTGGACGTCTCGGCGTCGTCGATGCCCCGTCTGGGGCCGTACGACTCGTGGGATCCGCGCGTGATCGAACAGCACGCGCGCTGGATGACCGAGGCCGGCATCGGCGCCATCAACCTCAGCTGGTGGGGGCGCGGCGACTACACCGACCTCGCGGTCCCGCGCGTCATGGACGTGATGCGCGACCACGACATCAAGGTCACCTTCCATCTGGAGCCGTATCGCGACGACCGCGCCGGCCGCTACGCCGAGGACCTCCTGTTCCTGCTGCGCGAGTACGGCGAGAAGCGGCGCTGGGACACGTTCCTCCTGCTGGAGGACGGCGACGGCCGCGTGGCTCCGGTGTTCAAGTCGTTCCGGACGATCCTGCCGAGTTCGGTCCAGGACTGCCTCGGCCGCATCTTCGCGGTCCCGGACTACACGTCGGATGGCGACTGGCGGCGCCAGACCGACGGCGTGCGCGAGGAGATGCGGCGCGACTTCTCGCGCCTCTACCTGCTGGCCGACTCCCTCGACGTCGGCCGCACCGGCGCGAGCGGGTTCGACGGACTCGCGGTCTACGACAACTTCGTGACGCCGCCGCAATGGACGCGCATCGCCCAGGACGCCACCGACGTCGGCCTGCTCTACTCGTTCAACGTCAACCCCGGGTTCGACCGGTATCCGGACCGGGAGCCCCCGCCACCGCCGGACGTCGACCCCTGCTACGGTGGGCCCCTCGGGTTCGAGCCGGGCGGCCAGCACCCCGACTGGGCCGCGATGAACGCGCGGCAGGCGGCGCAGGAGCTCGCCCTCGGGCGCATCCGCGAGTCGTTCGACACCACGACGGCCCTGCAGCACCAGGCCGGGACGACCAACCAGGCCCGCGGCTTCTTCCTGGCCTACGTGAACTCGTTCAACGAATGGCACGAGGGGTCGCAGTTCGAGCCCGCCAGGGATTACGCCGACCTCACGCCCGAGGAACGCCGGTACGGGTATCACAATCCGCCCGACGGCATGGCCCGTCTGCGCCAGTTGCGCGCCCTGATGGACGGCCTCACGACGCGACAGGCCACGGCGAGGGGGGCCCCGCCTCGGCTATGATTCGTCCCCGTGCATACCCTTGACCTCTTCCGCCTCGATGGACGACGCGCCCTCATCACCGGAGCCAGCCGAGGACTCGGCAGGGAGATGGCGCTGGCCATGGCCGACGTCGGCGCCGATGTCGTCATCACCGGCCGCACGGCGGAGACGCTCGAACGCACGGCCGAGGAGATCCGGGCGCGTGGGCGTCAGGCGTGGACGCGGGTCGTCGACATGGGCGTGCCGGACGCCTGCGAGCAGGCATGCGTGGAGATCAGGGACACACTCGGCCCGATCGACATCCTCGTGAACAACGTCGGCAACCGCGTGACCAGCGGCGCCATCCAGGACGAACCGCAGGCCACCTGGCGTCAATCGATCGACCTCAACCTGACGAGTGTGGTGGTGCCGACACGCATCTTCGGCGCGGCGATGATTGCCGACGCGCGCCCCGGCCGCATCATCAACATCGCGTCGATCAGCGGCCTCATCGCCAACCGCGGCATCGGCGGCCGCGACTACGAGACCGCCAAGGCCGCCGTCATCCAGTTCACCCGCTGCGCGGCCGTCGACTGGGCCCCGCACGGCATCACCGTCAACGCCATCTGTCCGGGACTCTTCATGACCGACGTCAACCGGGAGTGGAACGAGCGCCGCCCCGACGTGATCGAGGCGTTCGTGCGCAACGTCCCGATGGGGCGCCCCGGCAATCCGCCGGAGATCGGTCCGCTCGCGGTCTACCTGGCGAGCCAGGGCTCGTCGTACGTCACGGGTGCGGCCATCGTCATGGATGGGGGCTACACGTCCTGGTAGGGGCCCGCCCGAGGCGCCCGCGTCACTCGGTCGACGTCTGCTCCATCGTGCGAAGGTAAGCATCAGCTTCCACGATGGCCTGCTGCATGTCGACGAGCAGCGCATCGACGTCGCGCGACATGGCGGTCAGTTCCCTGGACAGCGCACCGAGCGCGCGGGCGTTGAGGTTGTGCTTGAGGAAGAGCACACGGTCGCGCAGCGGCCTGAGCACGGGGTCGATCTTCTTCTCGACCCGCTCCATCGACGCAATCAGCGCCTCGGTGCGACGACGAGTCTCCCGCAGTTCGCGCTCGCTTTCGGCCCGCATCGTGCGATCCGAGTACTTGCCGAGTTCGCTCTGCCACTCCTTGAAGAGATCCCTGGACACGTCGCGCACGCCGTTGATCCGATCGTGGACGTCCCTGGCGCGGTCCTCGCTGCGTTCGAGCTCCCGGTTGAGCCGCTCGTGCGTCTTCTCGAGATCACCGCCCTCGATGTCGACGATCTCCTTGAGGCGTTCGAGGGCCGTCTTGAACTCCTCCTGCGCCTTCGTCTGCGACTCGCGGGCTTCCTTGACGCGCTTGACCAGGATGTCGCGCTTCTCGAAGCCGACCTTCTTCATGGCCTTGTAGTAGAGGCGGTCGCATCCTGCAAGCGGCACCGCGCCGCCGACGAGCAGGATCACCACGAGCGCACGGGTCCACCACCGGATCGAGGGCTGCCACTCCATGCCCAGCAGTGTACCGTCAGCGCGGCCGGTCCGGCCGTCGTCGGTGATAGGTGGCGACACGCCAGACGTACCAGCCGATGAGCGCGCTCAACACGACCGCCGAGATGGGCCCCAGCACATCGCGCACGCGGCCGACGCGGTGCTGCAGCTGGTAGCCCGCCACCACCAGGAGTGCCGTCCATGCCGTCGTCCCGATGGCGGAACAGACCAGGAACGTCCAGAGGGGCACCCGTGCCATGCCTGCGGGCAAGGAGATGAGCGTGCGGATGGTGGGGACGAGGCGACCGATGAGCAACGCCGACACGCCATGCCGCACCAGCCAGTCGCGCGCCCGATCGAGATCGTGCGGCGCCACGGCCAACCACCGACCGTGCCGTTCGGCCAGGGCACGGAGTCGGCGTTCGCCCAGACGGTGGCCCAGCCAGTACCACGCCGACTGACCGACCAGCGATCCGGCCGAGCCAGCGGCGATCGCGCCCCCGACCGTCAGGTCACCGTCGGCCGCCAGCACGCCGGCGAGCGGCATGATGAGCTCGGATGGAATGGGCGGGAACAGATTCTCGAGGCACATCAGCAGCGCGATACCCAGATAGCCCATCGTCCGCACGGCCTCGACGACCCAGCCGCTCATCAGCGCTCACCGGGCCGGAGCCGCGCCCCGCTGCGCCAGCGGAGGCCCGTAGTAGGGATAGCGATCGAATCGGTCGTCGTCGTCGGTGGCCCGCGGGTCGGCAGTGTCGCGCATCCAGCGATCGAGGCGGGCGCGCAGGTCGCGCAGCACCTCGGCCTGCGCCGGATCCGCCGCCACGTTGTGCAGCTGCCCGGGATCGCTGGCGAGCACGTACAGCTCCTCGGCCGGGCGCTTGTCGAAGGCATGCCGGCGAAACGCGGCATCTCCCCCGTCGGCGGCGGCCATCAGCCAGCGCTTGCTGGGTCCATCGTCGACGTCGCCGAAGGGGCCGACCGAGTGATGGAGCACGGGGTCGCCCGCGGGCCAGCGATCGGGCCGCAGGTTGCGGATGTAGAGGTGCTCGCGGGTCCGCACCGCGCGTGAGGGATACGACAGGTCACCAGCCCTGACGTTGGCGTGGCGTTCCCGCTCGACGAAGACCGCCTCGCGATCGGCCGGCGGGGGCTGCCCCTCGAGCAGGCGCCGCAGGCTCCGCCCCGTCATGTCGGCGGGGATGTCGAGGCCTGCCCCGTCGAGGATGGTCGGGGCGAGGTCGGTCAGGGTCACGAACGCCGTCGAGACCAGCCCCGGCCTGGCCACCCCCGGCCAGCGGACCACGAGGGGCACGCGGGTGCCGCCGTCGTAGAGCGTGGCCTTGGCGCCGGGAAAAGGCATCCCGTTGTCCGACGTCACGATGAGCACCGTGCGATCGAGTTCGCCGGCACGCTCGAGGTCCTGCACCAGTTCGCCGACGGCGCGGTCGAAACGCTCCACCTCGGCGAGGTAATCGGCGACGTCGTCGCGGACCGCCGGTCGATCGGGCAGGAACGCCGGCACACGCAGGCGGCCGAGGTCGATGCCGCCACGCGCACCGCTGCCCTCTTCGTACGGACGATGGGGATCGCCGCTCCCCAGCCAGAACGCGAACGGGCGTCCGGCAGGGCGTGCGGCGAGAAACGCCTTGAACGACTCATGGCGGGGGCCGGCCGGATTGCGGGTCCGCCCGGCAGGTTCGAGGGACCCGGGTCCCCAGCCCTTGCCGGCGTGCCCGACCACGTAGCCCGTCGCCTCCAGCAGGTCCGGATACACGGCGAAGCGCGCCGGCAGATGACTCCAGAGCTGCGCCCCCTCGGCCAGACGGTGCGGTGCCTGTCCCGTCAGCAACGACGCACGTGATGGCGTGCAGGACGGGGAGGCGGTGAACGCGTGCGTGAACCGGGTGCCCTCGCGGGCGAGCCGATCGAACACCGGCGTGCGGACGACCGGGTCGCCGTCGGCGCCCGCATGGGGCCAGGACCAGTCGTCGGCGATGGCGACCACCACGTTGAAGGCCGGCGGTGCCGGCATCTGCGCCTGGGCCTGCAGGGCGTGCTCGGGTTGCCGCGCAGCCAGCCCGACGGCGATGACGGCGGCCCCCAACAGCGTCCAGGACGTTTGTCGGCACATGCGCGACAGCATACGATGGTGACGGGACTCCCTGATGCTGCTCAACTCCATTCTCGACGCCATCGGACGTACGCCGCTCATCAAGCTCAACCGCATGGGGGCGCACCTCGAGTGCAACCTCTATGCGAAGTGCGAGTTCCTGAATCCGGGCGGATCGGTGAAGGATCGCATCGGCCTCGCCATGGTCGATGCGGCCGAGAAGGAGGGGCGCATCAAGCCGGGCGACACCCTGATCGAGCCGACCAGCGGCAACACCGGCATCGGCATCGCCCTGGCCGGTGCGGTGCGCGGCTATCGCGTGATCATCACGATGCCCGAGAAGATGAGTCGCGAGAAGCAGGTGGTACTGGAGGCCCTGGGCGCGGAGATCATCCGCACGCCGACCGAAGCCGCCTTCGACTCACCCGAGAGCCACATCAGCGTGGCGCGACGCCTGCAGTCCCAGTTGCCCAACGCGCACATCCTCGACCAGTACGGCAACCCGCACAACCCGAAGGTGCACTACGACACCACGGCCCAGGAGATCCTCGACGACCTCGACGGACGGGTCGACATGGTGGTGGTGGGCGCAGGCACGGGCGGCACCATCACCGGCGTGGCGCGCAAGATGAAGGAAGTCCGGCCGTCGTGCCGCATCATCGGGGCGGATCCGGTTGGATCGATCCTCGGGGGCGGGAGTGATGTCGGCACGTACAAGGTCGAGGGCATCGGCTACGACTTCATCCCCGACGTGCTCGATCGATCGCTGGTCGACGAGTGGGTCAAGACCTCCGACCAGCCGTCGTTTCTGCTGGCGCGCCGATTGATCCGCGAAGAAGGGCTGCTCGTCGGCGGCTCGGCCGGATCGGCCATGTACGCGGCGCTGCAGAAGGCCGGCACGCTCGGCCGGGGGCAGAACTGCGTGGTGCTGCTGCCCGACGGCGTGCGCAACTACATGACCAAGTTCGTCGACGACAAGTGGATGCGCGACAATGGGTTCTTCCAGACGCGCACCATCGATGCCCAGGTCGGCGACATCTGCACGACCGACGCGGCAACACGCCCGCCCCTGGTGCTCGCGGAGGACACGCAGACGCTCGAACAGGTGGTGCAGGTGATGCGAACGCGCGGCATCTCGCAGTTGCCGGTGACCTCGGGCGGCGTCCTCGTCGGCATGGTCTCGGAAGCCGACGTGATGGCGTTCTTCGGATCCGGGGAAGGGACCGCGCAGGCACTCGTCTCGAAGGTGATGAACCGCTACGTGCCGGTGGTGGGCGCGCAGACGCCGATCTCCACGCTGGAGGAAACGCTCCGCAAGAGCTCGGCGGTGGTCGTGGTGGACGAGGCGCGGCATCCCATCTCGATCCTCACACGCATCGACCTCCTGCACTTCCTGCTCGAGCGCGAACACGCCACCGCCTGAGCCGCGCGCGGCAGCGGTTTAGAGCTTCGGCAGCGTCACGCCGGTCTGCTTGAGGTACTTGCCCTTCTTGTCGGCGTACGAGACCTCGCAGGGTTCGTCGCCCTGGAAGAACAGCACCTGCGCGATGCCTTCATTGGCGTAGATGCGCGCCGGCAGCGGCGTGGTGTTGCTGATCTCGAGCGTGACGTACCCTTCCCACTCGGGCTCGAAGGGCGTCACGTTGACGATGATGCCGCAGCGGGCGTAGGTGGACTTGCCCAGGCACACCGTCAGGATGTCGCGCGGAATGCGGAAGTACTCGATGGTGCGCGCCAGCGCGAACGAGTTCGGCGGGACGATGCAGACGTCCGTCTTCATGTCCACGAAGCTGCGGGGATCGAAGTTCTTCGGATCGATCACCGTGTTGTTGATGTTCGTGAAGATCTTGAACTCGTCGGCGACGCGAATGTCGTACCCGTAGGACGACAGCCCGTAGGAGACGACTCCCTCGCGCACCTGCCGGTCCTCGAACGGCTCGATCATGCCGTGTTCGAGCGCCATGCGGCGAATCCACTTGTCGGCCTTGATGGACATAGGGCTCCGGGTAGGGCCCACTCTCCGAGCGGGCCGTCAGTGGGGCCGGCCGGCTGGGACAGCCGGCCCTACCCAACAGCAAGTCATCTGCGAAACAACGACAGCAGGAGCGTGACCACCACGCTGACGACGAGGGACGTGACGATCGGGAAGTAGAACGTCCCGCGCCCGCGCGAGACGACGATGTCGCCGGGGAGCCGCCCGAGCGGCAGCCCCAGCATCATCACCGCGCCAACGGCCGCGACGACGAGCCCGACCACGACGAGCGTGCGTCCCACGTCGGCGCTCGCCGGCCTAGGCCAGCTCCATGCCGCGGAAGAAGTAGCCGAGTTCGAACGCAGCCGTCTCGGGTGCGTCGGACCCGTGCGTCGCGTTGTTGTCGATCGACGCGCCGAACTCCTTCCGCATGGTGCCGGGCTCGGCGTTGGCCGGGTTGGTGGCGCCCATCAGCGTGCGCCACTTCGTGATGGCATCCGGCGCCTCGAGGCACAGGAGCACGCAGGGGCCCGACGACATGAAGTCGGTCAGGCCGCCGAAGAAGGGCTTCTCGCGGTGCACGGCGTAGAACCCCTCGGCCTCGCTCTTGGACAGGTGCTTCATGCGCATCGCAACGATGCGGAAGCCCTCCTGCTCGATGCGCGCGAGGATCTTGCCGGTGACGCCGTTCTTGACGGCGTCGGGTTTGACGATGGCGAATGTACGTTCCATAGAGTGGTGCGTTCTGCGTTCGGCGTTCTGCGTTCGACGTTCTCTACCGGTGCTTGTCCATGATCTCGTCGAGCACGGCCTTGCTTGGGCGCGTCCGCGACTGCGGCAGCGTCGCCAGGGGCTCGTCGACGAGATTGAGCAGCGAGAGGAAGTCGGTGGAATCGGGCTGGAGGTAGATGATGCCGGTGGCGAACTCGCCACGCCGCACGGTCTCGTGCAGGGTCCGCATTGCCTCCAGCTTGTCGGTGGTGTTGTGCGAGGACTCGAGCTTGCGCAGCACGAGCGTCGACCCGTCGTGCATCTTGACCGGGGTCGCGCTGCCCTCTTCGTAGTCGACCGAGATGTCCTCGAAGAACGGTACGAAACTGATCTCGTTGACCGGCTCGTCGTGGTCCTTGGCGTAGGCGTAGCTCTTGGTCGATCCCTCGTGGTCGTTGAAGGTGACGCACGGCGAGATGACGTCGATCATGCAGGTGCCGCGATGGCTGATCGCCGCCTTCAGGATCGACAGCAACTGCTTCTTGTCGCCCGAGAACGAGCGCGCCACGAAGGTGGCGCCCAGTTCGATGGCCAGCGCGCAGATGTCGATCGGCGGCAGGTCGTTGACCACGCCGTTCTTCAACGTGCTGCCGAGGTCGGCCGTCGGCGAGAACTGGCCCTTGGTCAGGCCGTAGCAGCCGTTGTCCTCGACGATGTAGATGAGCGGCAGGTTGCGCCGCATCAGGTGCACGAACTGGCCGACGCCAATCGCGCCGGTGTCACCGTCGCCGCTCACCCCGATGCCGAGCATCGTCTTGTTGGCGAGCAGGGCGCCGGTGGCCACCGACGGCATGCGGCCGTGCACCGAGTTGAACCCGTGCGCGGTGCCGAGGAAGTAGGCCGGGCTCTTGCTCGAGCAGCCGATGCCCGAGAGCTTCAGCACGCGGGTCGGGTCGACACCCATCTCGTAGAAGGCGTCGATGATGCGCTCGCTGATGGCGTTGTGACCGCAGCCGGCACACAACGTCGTCTTGGCGCCGCGGTAGGTCGCCGGCTCGAGGTTGATGCGGTTGACCTTCTTCGGCGGTGTCGGAACGGCTGGCGTGGACACGGCTAGACGGCCTCCTCTGCGCCGACGATGGCATCCTCGGGGGACGTCTCGGGCGGCAGGGCCATGCGCGACTCGTGCGCGCGGATTTCCTCGGTGACCGAACGGGCGTCGATGGGCAGCCCGTTGTAGTGGCGAACGCTCGTGAGCTTGCCGATCTGGGCGCCGGACAACTCCTGGCGCAGCAGGCCGAACAGCTGGCCGTCGCGGTTCTGTTCGACGACGTACACGCGGTCGTGGGCGTCGATGAACTCGGCGACGTGATGGGTGAAGGGATAGGCCCGCACCCGCAGATAGGACGTCTCGATCCCGAGCTCCTGGCGGAGCTGATCGCGGCTCTCGACAATGGCCCAGTGCGACGTCCCGTAGGCGATGAGGCCGACGCGGGCCCCGGGCACCGCCTCGAGCTCGGGCTGCGGCACGTGCGCCCGCGCCGTCTCGAACTTGCGCAGCAGCCGGTCGATGTTGGCCGTGTAGTCGTCGGCCTTCTCGCTGTACTGCGCCTTCGCGTTGTGGCCGGAGCCGCGCGTGAAGAACGACGGGCCGAACTGCCCGGGCAGCGTGCGGTAGGGAATGCCGTCGCCGTCGACGTCCTTGTAGCGGCCCCACTCGCCGATCGCCTGGAGCGTCTCGGGCGTGAGCACCTTGCCGCGATCGAGTGGCGCGTCGGGATACGGGAACGGCTCGGCCATCCAGGTGTTCATGCCGAGATCGAGGTCCATCATCACGAAGATCGGCGTCTGGAACCGCTCGGCGAGGTCGAAGGCCTGGCTGGCCATCGTGTAGCTCTCGGCGACCGAGGCCGGCAACAGGAGGATGTGCTTGGTATCGCCGTGCGACAGGCCCGCCACAAACGCGATGTCGCCCTGCGCCGTGCGCGTGGGCAACCCGGTGGACGGCCCGACGCGTTGCACGTCGAAGATCACCGCCGGCAGTTCGGCGTAGTACGCCAGCCCGGTGAACTCCGCCATCAGCGAGATGCCCGGCCCCGACGTCGAGGTCATCGAGCGGGCTCCTGCCCACGAGGCCCCCACCACCATGCCGAGGGCGGCAATCTCGTCTTCGGCCTGGACGACCGCGAAGGTGGCCTTGCCCGTCTCCGGGTCCATCCGGTACTTGCGGAGATAGTCGATCAGCGTCTCGCACAGCGACGAAGATGGCGTGATCGGGTACCACGACACGACGGTCACGCCCGCCATGAGGCAGCCGAGCGCCGCGGCGGCATTGCCCTCGATGAGGATCAGATCCTGCGTCTCGGCCATGCGCTCGACGGCGAGTGGCACCGGCCGGTCGACGAAGTGCTCGCTGGCATACGCGAAGCCGGCCTGCAGGGCCGCGAGGTTGAGCGCCAGCGCCTTGGCCTTCTTCTTCAGCTGACGGGTCAGCGCCTTGTCCATCTCCGCCAGGTCGATCTGCAGCAACCGCGACAGGACCCCGTCGTAGATCATGTTGCGCACGAGGCGGCGCAGGCGCGCGTCGGGACAGACCTCGGCGACGATCTTGTCGAACGGCACCGGATAGAACGCGAGATCACTGCGCACCTGATCGAGCTTGAGCGTCTCGTCGTACACGACGGCACACCCGGGCTCGAGGGCCAGCACGTCCTCGCGGGCGGTCTCGGGGTTCATCGCGACGAGAAGGTCGATCTCCTTCTTGCGCGCGATGTAGCCGTGCCGATTGGCGCGGATGGTGTACCAGGTGGGCAACCCGGCGATGTTGGACGGAAAGAGGTTCTTGCCCGACACCGGCACGCCCATCTGGAAGATGGAGCGCAGCAGCACCAGATTGGCGGTCTGGCTGCCCGAGCCGTTGACCGTGGCGACCTGAATGCTGAAATCGTTGACGCGCGTGTGCGACGAGACGGCTGCCGGCGCAGCCAGCAGGTCGGAGGAAGCCATGGAGATCTGCCTCGAGTGGGTCAGGGGGCGCGTCACGCGACCAGCGCGCGGGTGCCCAACCGCGCGATCATACCACGCGGTGGGGGGGAGCCGAGGACGTCAGCCTACGACAGGGAGTAGGAGGGGGGACGCTCGGCGCACCCGCTAGTGGCGTGCGCCGAGCCAGTCATGCCGCATGACGCATGACGCATGCCGAGACCTTCAGTCCTCAGTCTTCGACCTTCGACCTTCGACCTTCGGCATGCCGGCATGCTCACGGGCCAGCGCGAGCCGGTCGGCCTTACAGCCGGCTCGCGATGGCCGCGCCAATGTCCGCCGGGCTCTTCACGACGGTCACGCCGGCGGCAGCCAGCGCGGTCATCTTCTCGTCGGCCGTGCCCTTGCCGCCCGAGATGATGGCGCCCGCATGGCCCATGCGGCGTCCGGGCGGCGCCGTCTGGCCGGCGATGAAGCCGACCACCGGCTTCTTGAAGTTGGCCTGGATCCAGGCGGCGGCCTCCTGCTCGGCCGATCCGCCGATCTCGCCGATCATCACCACCGCCTCGGTCTGCGGGTCGGTGGCGAACAGTTCGAGGGCATCGATGAAACTGGTGCCGATGAGCGGATCGCCGCCGATGCCGATGCAGGTCGTCTGGCCGAGGCCCAGCTTGGTCAACTGGTGGATGGCCTCGTAGGTCAGCGTGCCGCTCTTGGAGACGATGCCGACGCGACCCTCGGTGCAGATGTGGCCGGGGATGATGCCGGCCTTGGCCTGCCCCGCGGTGATGAGGCCGGGGCAGTTGGGACCGATGAGGCGCGACTTCTTGCCCTTCATGAAGTGCAGCGCCTTCATCGTGTCCAGCACCGGAATGCCCTCGGTGATGCAGACGATCAGGTCGAGACCGGCGTCGGTCGCTTCCATGATGGCGTCGGCGGCAAACGGCGGCGGCACGAAGATGACCGAGGCGTTGGCGCCGGTCTTGGCCACGGCGTCGGCGACGGTGTTGAACACCGCGAAGCCCTCGTGGTCGGTGCCCCCCTTACCTGGCGTGACCCCTCCGACGACGTTGGTGCCGTAGGCCGCGGCGGCCTTGGCGTGAAACGTGCCTTCGCGGCCGGTGAGGCCCTGGACGATCAGGCGAGTCGACTTGTCGATCAGTACAGCCATGAGAGTGTCCGGGTTCCTTTAGCGCGAAAGAGCCACGACGCGATCGGCGGCGTCGCCCATCCCGTCAGCGGTGGTGAAGTTGAGTCCGCTCTCGTGGAGCATGGCCTTGCCCTGCTCCACGTTGGTGCCTTCCATGCGGATGACGATGGGGACCGGGACGCCGAGTTCCTTGACGGCGGCGATGACGCCGGCCGCCAGCACGTCGCAGCGCAGGATGCCGCCGAAGATGTTGATCAGCACGGCCTTGACGTTGGTGTCCGACATCAGGATGCGGAACGCGTTCTTGATCTGCTCGGCATTGGCGCCGCCGCCGACGTCGAGGAAGTTGGCCGGCTGGCCGCCGGCCAGCTTGATGATGTCCATCGTCGCCATGGCGAGACCGGCGCCGTTGACCATGCAGCCGATGGTGCCGTCGAGGCGGATGTAGTTCAGCGAGAACTTGCTGGCCTCGATCTCGAGCGGGTCTTCCTCGGCGAGGTCGCGCAGGTCGCGGAACTCCTGATGCTTGTACAGGGCGTTGTCGTCGAAGGTGACCTTCGCGTCCAGCGCCATCACGTCGCCGCTCTCGGTGACGATGAGCGGGTTGATCTCGATCAGCGAGGCGTCGGTCGCGACGAACGTCTCGTAGATCTGCTGCATGACCTTGACGGCCTTGTTGACGTGCTCGGGCGCCAGGCCGATCCCGAACGCCAGCTGGCGGGCCTGGAAGCCGGTGAGGCCGGTGATGGGGCTGATGGCCACCTTCTTGATGGCGTCCGGGTTGTGCTCGGCCACCTCCTCGATGTCCATGCCGCCCTCGGCGCTGGCCATCAGGACCGGGCAGCCGGCGGCACGGTCGACCAGCAGGCCGAGGTAGAGCTCCTTGGCGATCTTGACGCCCTCCTCGACGAGGAGGCGCTCCACCTTGCGGCCCTCGGGGCCGGTCTGGTGGGTGACCAGCGTCATCCCGATCATCTGCGCGGCCGTCGCTTCGGCCGCCGCCGCGTCCTTGACGACCTTGACGCCGCCGCCCTTGCCACGCCCGCCGGCATGGATCTGGGCCTTCACGACGGTCACCCCGCCCCCGAGACGCCGGGCGATGGCGCCGGCCTCCTCGGCCGAAAATGCGACTTCCCCGCGGGGCACCGGCACACCGTGCCGGGCCAGGATGGCCTTTGCCTGATACTCGTGAATCTTCACCGGAGTTCCTTGAACGTGGTGGACCGTGGCGCCGAAAAGGTGAGCCGGGGCGCGGGATCGATCTGGACCGCGGCAGCGTCCCTATCATTAGCATCCCGGAGGGACTGGTCAAGCCTCCGTCACCGACAATCGTTGCCCGGGAACGTCCGCGGGTATACCATCTCGTGGGTTCGGGCCGCCAAGCACCTCACGGGGATGCCCATCCACCAGCGTTGCGCCCTACGCCAGATGCCATCCGACAGTTCAGTGCCTTCCTCGACGCACCCGGACGCCTGTGCAGGCGAGACGGGCTGCGGAGTTTGACATGTCCAGTCGTCCTACGTTCTTCTCGTCCACGGTCGGTTCCAAGATTCTCATCGGGCTCACGGGCCTGATGCTCTTCGGGTTCCTGATCGGTCACCTGGCAGGCAATCTGTCGCTGCTGGTCGGCGCCGAGGCGTTCAACGCCTACGCCCACAAGCTGGAGTCGCTCGGTCCCCTGCTCTACCTCGTCGAGGCAGGGCTGGTCGGCGTCTTCTTCCTCCACGTCGTCAAGACCCTGGCCAACTACCGCCGGAACGCAGCGGCACGCCCCGCCGCCTACCGGGAGAAGAAATGGGCCGGCCACACGAGCCGCAAGACGTGGTCCTCGACCACGATGGCGCTCACGGGCCTGTTCATCCTCTTCTTCGTCGTCGTGCACATCCGGACCTTCAAGTTCGGCCCGTGGTACACCGACGCCGCGACCGGCCACCGCGACCTGTACCGCCTGGTCGCCGAGATCTACGAGAACCCGCTGTACGTGGCGTTCTACGTCGTGGCGATGGGCCTCATCGGGATGCACCTCAATCACGGCATCTCGAGCGCGACCCAGTCGCTCGGGCTCTCGAACCAGCGCACGGGGCGCACCCTCGTGCTCGGCGGCCGCATCCTGGCGGTGCTCATCGCCGTCGGGTTCGCCGCCCTGCCGCTCTACATGTACTTCGCTCACCAGGTGGCCCAGTGATGACGCTCGACAGCAAGGTCCCGGGTGGTCCCATCGAAGGCAAGTGGGACCGGCACAAGTTCGACTCCAAGCTGGTCAATCCGGCCAACCGGCGCAAGCTCACCGTCCTGTGCGTGGGGACGGGGCTGGCGGGCGCCTCGGCGTCGGCCGCGCTGGGCGAGCTGGGCTACAACGTCCTCACCTTCTGCATCCACGACAGCCCGCGCCGCGCCCACTCGATCGCGGCGCAGGGCGGCATCAACGCCGCCAAGAACTACCGCAACGACGGCGACAGCGTCTACCGGCTGTTCTACGACACGGTGAAGGGCGGCGACTATCGCGCCCGTGAAGCCAACGTCTACCGCCTCGCCCAGGTGAGCGTCGACATCATCGACCAGTGTGTCGCGCAGGGCGTCCCCTTCGCCCGCGAGTACGGCGGGCTGCTCGACAACCGGTCCTTCGGTGGCGCGCAGGTCTCGCGCACGTTCTACGCGCGCGGTCAGACCGGCCAGCAGCTGCTGATCGGCGCCTACCAGTCGATGATGCGGCAGGTCGATGCCGGCACCGTGACGCTGATGCCGCAGCGCGAAATGCTCGACGTCGTCATCGTCGACGGCCAGGCCCGCGGCATCATCACGCGCAACCTGACGACGGGCGAGCTGGAGAAGTGGGCCGGCGATGCGGTGTTGCTGGCCACCGGCGGGTACGGCACGGCCTACTACCTGTCGACCAACGCGGTGAACAGCAACGTCACGGCGTCGTGGCGCGCGCACAAGCGGGGCGCGCTGTTCGCCAACCCGTGCTTCACGCAGATTCACCCGACCTGCATTCCCGTCTCCGGCGACCATCAGAGCAAGCTGACGCTCATGAGCGAGAGCCTGCGCAACGACGGGCGTGTCTGGGTGCCGAAGACGCCAGGCGACAGGCGTCCTCCCCAGCAGATTCCGGAAGCCGAGCGGGACTACTACCTCGAGCGCCGGTATCCGAGCTTCGGCAATCTCGTCCCCCGCGACGTCGCCTCGCGCGCCGCCAAGCTGGTGTGCGACGAAGGCCTCGGCGTCGGTGAGACCGGTCTGGCCGTCTATCTGGACTTCGCCGATTCGATCAATCGCCTCGGCAAGGATGTCATCAAGCAGCGCTACGGCAACTTGTTCGACATGTACCAGAAGATCACCGACGACAACCCGTACGAAGTGCCGATGCGGATCTTCCCCGCCGTGCACTACACGATGGGCGGCCTGTGGGTGGACTACAACCTGATGAGCACCATCCCGGGCCTGCATGTGCTCGGGGAGGCCAACTTCTCGGATCACGGTGCCAATCGTCTCGGGGCGAGCGCGCTGATGCAGGGCCTGGCCGACGGGTACTTCGTCATTCCCTACACGCTGAGCCACTACCTCGCGAGCACGGCGCTGCCCAAGGTCACCACCGACCACGACGCCTTCCGCGAGGCGGCGAGCAACGCCCAGGGGCAGATCAGTCGACTGCTGTCGATCAAGGGCAACAAGACGCCCCGCGAACTGCATCGGCAGCTCGGACGCGTGGTGTGGGACTACGTCGGCATGTCGCGCACGGCCGAGGGCCTGAAGAAGGCGCTCACCGAGATCCCGCGTCTGCGCGACGAGTTCTGGCAGAACGTGTCGGTGCCGGGCGAGGCCAACAACATGAACAAGAACCTCGAGTACGCCGGTCGCGTCGCCGACTACCTCGAGTTCGCCGAGTTGCTGGCCCTCGACGCGCTGACGCGTGAGGAATCGTGCGGCGGGCACTTCCGCGAGGAATACCAGACGCCCGACAACGAGGCGGCCCGCAACGACGAGCAGTTCGCCCACGCCGCGGCGTGGGAGTTCACCGGTGTCGGCCAGGCCCCCGTGCGCCACGTGGAGCCACTGCAGTTCGAGTACGTCAAGCCGAGCCAGCGGAGCTACAAGTAGCTGCCGGACTCGTCCGGCAGCCAGCGAATCAGGAATCGGGCAGCGGGCTGCGTCGTCCGGGCACCGCACAAGAGAACACGAAGGCCGACGGCCGACTGACGAAGGCCGTCCCGGGGTAGAGACAACGATGGGTGCACTGAATCTGACATTGCGCGTGTGGCGCCAGCCGGGTCCCGACGCCCCTGGCCGCCTGGTCGAGTACAAGGCCGAGCACATCTCGCCCGACATGTCGTTCCTCGAGATGCTCGACGTCGTCAACGAGGGGCTCATCCGCAAGGGCGAGGAACCCATCTCGTTCGATTCCGACTGCCGCGAAGGCATCTGCGGCACGTGTGGCTGCATGGTCAACGGCGTCGCGCACGGTCCAGACGCCGGCACGACCGTCTGCCAGCTGCACATGCGTCGGTTCCGCAACGGCGACACCATCACGATCGAGCCCTGGCGCGCCGCGGCGTTCCCGGTCGTCAAGGATCTCGTGGTGGACCGGAGTGCGCTCGACCGCATCGTGCGTGCCGGCGGCTACATCTCGATGAACGTCGGCGCCGCCCCCGACGCCAACGCGATCCCGGTGCCCAAGCTGGTGGCCGACACCGCCTTCGACGCCGCGGCCTGCATCCAGTGCGGCGCGTGCGTGGCCGCGTGCAAGAACGCCTCGGCCGCGCTCTTCACCTCGGCCAAGATCGCCCATCTCAACGCGCTGCCCCAGGGCCAGGCCGAGCAGCACCGCCGGGCCGTGCGCATGGTCGAGCAGATGGACATCGAGGGGTTTGGGGCCTGCTCCAACGAAGGCGAATGCGAAGCGGTGTGCCCGAAGGAAATCCGCATCACGAACATCGCCACGATGAACCGCGCCTACCTCAAGGCGCAACTCGTCGCGCGCTGACGCGCCTTGGCGCGGGCGGACATGACAAAGGGCGGTCCCGGGAATCCCGGGACCGCCCTTTTCTCGTGGTGACGCCCGTCGAGGCTACACGCCGATGACGGTCGTGAGCTCCTTCACGGCGGCAGCCGACTTGTTCAGGGCCGCCTGCTCGTCGGCCGACAGCGTGATCTGGATCACCTGCTCGACCCCCTTGGCGCCGAGCTTCACCGGCACGCCGAGGAACTGATCGCTGACACCGTACTCGCCGTTCAGGTATACCGAGCAGGGCTCGATCAGCTTCTTGTCCTTGAGAATGGCCTCGACCATGCGAGCCGAGGACTGGCCCGGCGCGTACCACGCGCTGGTGCCCACCAGCTTGGTGATCTCGGCGCCGCCATTGGCCGTGCGGTCGCAGATCGCCTTGATGCGCTCTTCCGACAGCAGCTCGGTGATCGGGATGCCGGCGACCGTCGAGTAGCGCGGCAGCGGCACCATCGTGTCGCCGTGGCCACCGAGCACGAAGGCGTGGACGTTCTCGACCGAGACGCTCAGTTCGGTGGCGATGAAGGCGCGCATGCGGGCCGAGTCGAGCACCCCCGCCATGCCGATGACGCGCTCGCGCGGCAGGCCGCTGAGGCGATACACCGCCTGCGCCATGGCGTCGAGCGGGTTGGCCACGACGATGATGATCGCGTCGGGCGAGTGCTTCATCACGTTGGCCGTGACGTCCTGCATGATCTTGTAGTTGACGGCGAGCAGGTCGTCGCGGCTCATGCCCGGCTTGCGCGGCACGCCCGAGGTGATGACGACCACATCGGAGCCGGCCGACAGCGCGTAGTCGCTGCCGCCGACGACGCGGGTGTCACTGCCCTCGACGGGGCAGGTCTGGAGGATGTCGAGCGCGATGCCTTGCGCCTTGGTGTCGGCGATGTCGATGATGACGACATCGGCCAGTTCGCGATTGGCGATGGAACGCGCCACGGTGGCGCCCACGTTGCCGGCGCCGCCGACCACGGTCACTTTGCGATTCATTCTCTGACTCCTGAAACAGCCGCCGGCCTGCGGCCGTCGGCATCACTCACGGTTGGTATCGGGAGTCGGGAGTGGGGAGTCGGGAGTCGAACGCGCGAGTCGTGCCGGCGATTCCCGATTCCCGATTCCCGATTCCCGATTCCCGGCGGCGAAGCCGTGCTACATGTGGCTGATGATGGCGTCGCCGAACGCCGAGCACGAGACCTCGGTCGAGCCGGCGATGAGACGCGCGAGATCGTAGGTCACGGTCTTGGCGTCGATGCTCTTCTCGAGACCGGCCACGATCAGGTCGGCCGCTTCGTTCCAGCCGAGGAAGCGGAACATCATCTCGCCCGAGAGGATGACCGACCCTGGATTGACCTTGTCCAGGTTCGCGTACTTGGGCGCGGTGCCGTGCGTGGCTTCGAAGACGGCATGGCCGGTCACGTAGTTGATGTTGCCGCCGGGGGCGATCCCGATGCCACCGACCTGCGCCGCGAGGGCATCCGAGATGTAGTCGCCATTCAGGTTCAGCGTGGCGATGACGTCGTACTCCGCCGGGCGGGTCAGGATCTGCTGCAGGAAGGCATCGGCGATGACGTCCTTGATGATCACGCCGCCGGGCAACTGGCACCACGGGCCACCGTCGACCTCGACGGCCCCGAACTCCCGCTTGGCGAGTTCGTAGCCCCAGTCACGGAAGGCGCCTTCCGTGAACTTCATGATGTTGCCCTTGTGCACCAGCGTGACGCTCTTGCGCTTGTTGGCAATGGCGTACTCGATGGCCGCGCGCACGAGGCGCTCGGTGCCCTCGCGCGACACGGGCTTGATGCCGAGGCCGACGGAGTCTGGGAACCGAATCTTGCCGAACGCCTTGGGGAAGGCCCCCTTGAGCAGTTCCTTCAGTTGCGCGACTTCCGGGGTGCCCTCGGCGAACTCGATGCCGGCGTAGATGTCCTCGGTGTTCTCGCGGAAGATGACCATGTCCACGAGATCGGGGCGCTTGACCGGCGTCTCCATGCCGTTGAAGTACCGCACCGGGCGCAGGCAGGTGTAGAGGTCGAGTTCCTGGCGGAGCGCGACGTTCAGCGAGCGGATGCCGCCGCCGACCGGCGTGGTCAGCGGTCCCTTGATGCCGACGAGATACTCGCGGAACGCGGTGAGCGTGTCGGCCGGGAGCCATTCGTTGACCGTGTTGAACGCCTTCTCGCCGGCCAGCACCTCGAACCACACCACCTGGCGTTTGCCGCCGTAGGCCTTCTGCACGGCGGCATCGAAGACGCGCACGCTGGCACGCCAGATGTCGGCGCCGATGCCGTCGCCTTCGATGAACGGAAGAATGGGGCGGTCCGGAACGACGAGCGCGTTGGCGTGCCGGGTGATGGGCGCGCCGTCGGTCGGCGCCGTGAGATGCGTGAACTGCGGCATGGAGGTGAGGGTCCTGTGAATTAGGTCACGCCCCTGTGGCTCGTCACACGATATTCACAGAAGCTGTGGAAAACCCTGTTCAAAAGCCATCGGTGACAGGGTCTAACTCGTGACGACATCGAAGCTGCGAGCGTCTTGCACCAACTTGGTGCGTCGCCGGAACAGCCGCGCGCCGAGCCCGACGATTATACCCGCCTCCGCCAAGGCTTCGGCGGGCAAGCCGCGCGCCAAGGTGCAGGCGGGCGGCGTCACGGGCGCAACGCGAGGCGCAGCGTGCGCTGCTCGGGCAGCAACCGCACCTCCACGCTTCGGTCGGCGATGCGGTCCACGCGGTAGACCTGCTCGACCACGTCACCGACCCGCGCGTGCTGGACGCCGCGCGGACCAGCGAGGATCGCCGTCCGTACCACCGCCCCGGCCTCGCGCGCCTCGGCCACGCCAATCAGGTCGAGCCTCGGCCACGTGGGGGCCGCGACCACCCCGGACGAGGACGACGGGCCGGCAGCCGGCGCGACGGACCGCTCCCCCACAGGGAGTGCGACACGCGGCGCCGCGCCAGACTGGAAGGGGTTGCGGCCGGGCTCGGGCACCGGACGCACGTCGTGCGCCGCGAGCCGGTCGAGCCCGACCGCTGGCACCGCGGACGCGGGCCGAGACAACGCCGCACGGCCGCCCGTCTGTACAGGGGGCGCCGGCACGGACGGCATGAGGGCCCAGTACCAGGCGCCCGCCATGGCCACAAGCAGCCCCGCTGCCACGACAGGCCTCGACATCGGGGCGATCATACCCAGAACGGCACACGGCAAGGCCACGTGCGCCACGGCTCAAGCGCGGCCGTGTCGTGCGTGCTAGAATTCCGCGTGCCGCACAGTGCCGGATCCGTCACCCGGTCACCCGCGACGGCTGTCGCCGTCATTCCCGCTCGATTCTCCTCTACGCGTCTCCCGGGCAAGCCTCTCGCCGACATTCACGGTCGGCCGATGATCGAGCACGTGTATCGACGTGCCGCGGCGGCCTCGTCGGTGTCGCGCGTGATCGTGGCGACCGACGATCTGCGGGTGTTCGAGGCGGTCCGTGCCTTCGGCGGTGAAGTGGTGATGACCTCGCCCGACCATCGCACCGGCAGCGAGCGCGTGGCGGAGGTGGCCGCGCGACTCGACGCCGATTTGATCGTGAACGTGCAGGGCGACGAACCGCTGCTGGCCCCCACCATGATCGACGACGCGGTCGCCGCGTGCGTGACGGATCCAGCGGTGATGCTGAGCACGGTGCGGTCGCGCATCACGGACCCGGCGGAGATCGCGAGTCCGGCCGTGGTGAAGGTGGTCACCGACCTGCGCGGACGCGCGCTGTACTTCACGCGCGCCGCCGTGCCGTTCCTGCGTGATCCGGGGACGCCCGTGACGTGGTACAAGCACGTCGGGCTCTACGTCTACCGCCGCGAATTCCTGCTCGCCTTCGCGGCGCTGGCCCCGACCCCGCTGGAACTGAGTGAATCCCTGGAACAGTTGCGCGCTCTCGAGCACGGGCACGCAATCATGACCGTCGAGTCCCGCCACGAGGCGCTCGGCGTGGATACTCCCGACGATCTCGAACGGGTGCGCCGCCTGCTCGCGGTGCCCGCAATTTCCTGATGTCCACCATGCAGACTTCGCAGCCACCTCGACCCGTCAAGTACATCTTCGTCACCGGTGGCGTGGTGTCCTCGCTCGGGAAGGGGTTGGCCGCCGCCTCCATCGGCGCCCTCCTCGAGAGCCACGGCTTCAAGGTCACGCTGCAGAAGTTCGACCCGTACATCAACGTCGACCCCGGCACGATGTCGCCGTACCAGCACGGCGAGGTCTACGTCACCGACGATGGCACGGAGGGCGACCTCGACCTCGGTCACTACGAGCGGTTCACCAACACGGTGACGTCCAGGAACTCCAACTGGACGACCGGCAAGATCTACCTCTCGGTGATTCAGCGCGAGCGCCGCGGCGACTACCTCGGGGCGACGGTGCAGGTGATTCCGCACATCACCAACGCCATCAAGGAGAGCATCCTCGCCATCTCGGACGGCGTCGACGTCGTGCTGGTCGAAATCGGCGGCACCGTCGGCGACATCGAGAGCCTGCCGTTCCTCGAAGCCATCCGCCAGTTCCGCCAGGACGTCGGCCGCGAGAACACGCTCTACATCCACCTGACGCTGGTGCCGCACGTCAGCACCGCCGGCGAGCTGAAGACCAAGCCGACGCAGCACAGCGTGCGCGACCTGCGCTCGATCGGCATCCAGCCCGACATCCTGCTGTGCCGCACCGATCGCACGCTGCCGCGCGACATCAAGCGGAAGATCGCCCTGTTCTGCGACGTCAACGAGGACGCCGTCATCACCGCGCGCGACGTCTCGAGCGTCTACGAGGTGCCGCTCGCCCTCGCCGAGGAGGGCATCGATCGGATCGTCCTGAAGCAGTTGTCGCTGCCCAACGAACCGCGACCGGCCGGGCTCTGGGAGTCGTTGCTCGATCGGATCAAGCACCCGCAGGATCAGGTCACCATCCACGTCGTCGGCAAGTACGTCGGGCTCGAGGATTCGTACAAGAGCCTGACTGAAGCGTTGTTCCACGGCGGCTTCCATCACCGGCTCAAGGTCAACGTGAAGTGGATCGAGGCCGAGGCGCTCGAGGTCGAAGGCGGTGAGCACGAACTCGACGGCGCCGACGGCATCCTCGTGCCAGGCGGCTTTGGCAATCGCGGCACGCGCGGGATGATGAAGGCCGTCGAGGTCGCGCGCGCCCGGCGGATCCCGTTCTTCGGCATCTGCTACGGCTTCCAGTGGGCCACCGTCGAGTACGCGCGCAACGTCTGCGGCATCACGCAGGCCGATTCGACCGAGGTGGCCCCCGACACGGCCGACAAGGTCATCTACAAGCTGCGTGACCTGCTCGGCGTGGACGACCTCGGTGGCACCATGCGCCTCGGGTCGTATGCCTGCCAGCTCAAGCCGGGGTCGCTGGCACACGCCCTCTACGGCTCCGACGTGATCCACGAGCGGCACCGCCATCGCTACGAGTTCAACTGCCTCTACGAGCCGGCGATCACGGAAAAGGGGCTCGAGATCGTCGGACGCTCCCTCGACGGCAAGTTCGTCGAGATGGTGGAACTGCCATCGCATCCCTGGTTCATCGCGGTGCAGTTCCATCCGGAGTTCAAGTCCAAGCCGCTGAAGCCGCACCCGCTGTTTGCCGGCTTCGTCGAGGCGACGCACAAGCATGCGCTCGCCGCCAGGGCCGCGGTCACTGCCGCCGACGCCCCCGCCGAGACCGTGGTGTAGGCGGCAGGGCCGCCGCCGCGACCGGGCTCTGCCCCACCCGCGCCGCTATAATGCCGGGGTGCAACCCGTCCATGTGGGACCAGTGACGTTCGGCACGGGGACCCTCGTGCTGATCGCCGGTCCCTGCGTCATCGAGAGCGAGGCGCACGCGCTCGACGTGGCGCATGCCGTGGCAGCCGTCGCGCGCGCCGCGCAGGTGCCGTACATCTTCAAGGCCTCGTTCGACAAGGCCAACCGCACGTCCCTGGCCTCGTTCCGCGGCCCCGGGCTCGAGTCGGGTCTGCGCACCCTCGCACGGATCAAGGCCGAGGTCGGCGTCCCGGTCCTCACCGACATCCACGACGCCTCGCAGGCAGCGCCCGTGGCCGCCGTCGTCGATGTGCTGCAGATCCCGGCCTTCCTCTGCCGGCAGACCGACCTGCTCGTGGCCGCCGCGCACACGGGCGCCGTCGTCAACATCAAGAAGGGCCAGTTTCTCGCGCCCGCCGACATGCGGCACCCGCTCGAGAAGGTGCGGGTTTCCGGCGCCGGGGGCGTGCTCCTCACCGAACGCGGGACGTCCTTCGGGTATCACAACCTCGTGGTGGACATGCGCGCCTTCCCGCAGATGCGGGCGCTGGGGGTGCCGGTGATCTACGACGTCACGCACAGCCTGCAGTTGCCAGGGGCGGGCGATGGGCGCACCGCCGGCCAGGCGGAGTACATCGCGACGATGGCCTCGGCCGGCGTGGCGGCCGGTGTGGACGGGGTCTTCATGGAAGTGCATGAGGAGCCCGCCCGGGCGAAGTCCGATGCCGAGAACGCCCTGCGCCTCGACCTGCTCCCCGCGCTGTTGCAGCGCCTGCAACGGATCCACGCGGCGGCGCAGGCGTGATGACCGTCATGGCCGACCGCAGCTTCGCGTCTCCCACCCTCGCACTGGCGGCGCGCGTCCTCCACACCGAGGCGGTCGCCGTCGAGGGCCTCATCGGCCGCCTCGACACTCGCTTCGAGCGCGCCGTCGGGTTGCTGGCCCGCTGCCGCGGCCGCGTCATCGTCACCGGCATGGGCAAGTCCGGCCTGATCTGCCGCAAGATCGCCGCCACGCTGGCAAGCACCGGGACGCCCGCGTTCTTCCTGCACCCCGCCGACGCCCTGCACGGCGATCTCGGCGTCGTGACGGCTGACGATGTGGTGCTGGCGCTGTCGCACGGCGGCGAGACGCCCGAGGTCGTGCGCCTGTCGGAGGTCGTCAAGCGCCTGGGTGCCACGCTGGTGGCCATGACGGGCACGCCGCACTCCACCCTCGCGCAGGTCGCCGACGTCCATCTCGATTGCGGCATCGACGAGGAAGCCTGTCCGCTCAACCTCGCCCCGACGGCCAGCACCACCGCCGCCCTCGCCCTTGGTGACGCCCTGGCCATGGTGCTCGCCACCGAGAAGGGCTTCGGCGCCGACGACTTCGCGCACCGACACCCCGGCGGTTCGCTCGGCAAGAAGCTGATGCGGGTCGCCCAGTTGATGCATGCCGGCGATCAGCTGCCACGCGTCGACGAGGGCGCGCTGCTGCGCGACGTGATCTACGAGATGAGCCGCAAGGGCCTCGGCATGACGTGCGTGGTCGATGCCGACGGTCGGCTGGCCGGCATCGTCACCGACGGCGACCTTCGGCGCCTGATGATGCGCGAGGGGGATGTCACGGCGAGGACCGCGCGCGAGATCATGACCGCGCACCCGGTGACCATCACCGGCGACCTGCTCGCCGCCCAGGCCCTGCAGATCATGGAAGCGCGTCGCATCACCTCGGTGCCCGTGCTCGACGCCGCGCACCGGCCGACAGGCGTGCTGCACCTGCACGACCTGTGGCAGACGGAGTTGTTCTGATGGCGACCCGCCCCTCGTCCGAGGTCGTCGACCGCGCCCGCCGCATCCGCGTCCTGCTGTTCGACGTCGACGGCGTGCTGACCGACGGCGGCGTCATCGTGCATGCCGACGGATCCGAGTCCAAGCGCTTCGACATCAAGGACGGTGCCGGGATCGTGATGGCCCGGAAGGCCGGATTGACCGTGGGCCTGATCTCGGCCCGCCAGTCGGCCTCGACGCAGCACCGGGCCCGACAGCTCGGCATGGATCCCGTCCGCCTCGGGGTCACCGACAAGGCCGCGACCCTCGAGGAACTGATGCACGCGCACGACTGGCACGCCGAGGAGGTCGCCTACATGGGCGACGATGTGGTAGACCTGCCAGTGCTGCGGCGGGTGGGCCTGTCGGCCTGCCCGTCCGACGCGGTGGCCGAGGTCCAGGCCGCGGTGCATGTCGTGTCGCCTCGTCCTGGCGGGTACGGCGCCGCCCGGGCCCTGATCGAGGACATCCTCCACGCCCAGGGGCGCTGGGACGCGGTCGTCGCGGCTCATCCCCACGAACGCCCGTGATCGCTGACTACTTCCCTCTCCTCTCTGCGCTCGTCGCCCTCCTGCTCGGCCTGGCCGCCGGCAAGGCCTGGGAGCGGTACAAGCTGCACGAAGGCCGCTGGATCGATCGCCGCAAGGCGCGCCAGTCGCCGCACTACATCCAGGGGCTCAACTTCCTGGTCGCCAACCAGCTCGATCACGCCATCGAGGAGCTGAGTCAGGCGGCCAGAGTCGACGAGGAGGCGGTCGAGATCCACATGATTCTCGGCAACCTGTATCGCGAGAAGGGCCACGTCGGGCGCGCGATCCAGATCCACCAGCAGATCCTGCAGCGGCCGCGCATCAGCAAGCTCGAACACACTTATGCCCTGCTCTGCCTCGGCCTCGACTTCACCCGCGGAGGGTTCGTCGACCGCGCGCACGAAGCCTTCGGCGAGGTGCTGCGTCTGGACCCGAGCAACGAGCACGCGCTGCTGCAGTTGCAGAAGCTGTACGAGGATCAGAACCAGTGGTCCGAGGCCTACCGGGTCCGTCGGGAACTGGCGCGCGAGGACGAGCCCGAGCAGCGCACCCGTCGGCATCTCCAGATTCAGGCCTTCCTCGAGAACGAGCTGGGCATGCAGGCGCTGGCCCGCCATGACCTGCCGGCGGCGCGCAAGCACTTCGAGGCGGCCATCGAGCAGGATGCCGAGGTCGCACCCGCGTACCTGAATCTGGGGGACGTCAAGCGCGATGCCGGCGACATGCCAGGCGCCGTGGAGATCTGGGAGCGCCTCGTCGCCTCGATGCCGGCGCGGGCCCACCTGGTCGCGGATCGCCTCGGCGATGCCTACACGGCGGCGGGTCGAGCCGATGCCTTCGAGCACCTCTTCCGCCGCATCGCCGCCGACCATCCGCAGGACTGGCGGGCTCGCCTGGCCCTGGCCCGGCACATGCTGCGGGCCGGCCGGCCCGAGGACGCCCTGCAGATGGTGCTCGCGGCCCTGACGATCAACCCGCACGCGCTGCTGGTGCACCAGTCGGCCTGGGACATCCTGCTCGCCCTGCACCTCGACAAGCCCTCGGTCGAGCGCTACGTCACCCACAGCCGCGATGCGGTGTTCTATCGCGATCCCCACATCTGCCTGCGCTGCCGCTATCGCAGCAAGGAGCTGCTGTGGCGCTGCCCGCATTGTCACGAGTGGAACTCGTTCGTCGAGGATCGTCTGGCGCCCGCCCGGCCGTCCGAGGACACCGATGCCTGAGGGCCTCCTCCGCGTCGGCCTGACCGGAGGGATCGCGACGGGCAAGTCCTACGTGACGCAACGCCTGCAGGCGGCGGGCCTGCCGACCATCGATGCCGACCGCCTGGCCCGTGAGGCGGTGGCGCCGGGATCGGAGGGGCTGCGCGCCGTGGTCAACCGCTTCGGGCGCGACATGCTCACCGACGCCGGGGCACTGGACCGGCCGCGTCTGGCCGCCGTGATCTTCCGCGATGCGTCGGCCCGTGCCGATCTCGAGGCGCTGATTCACCCCGAGGTGCGTCGCCGCATCGCCGACTGGCAGACGCAGCTGGCCCGTCACGGCTACCGCGGCCCCGTGATTGCCGACATTCCCCTGCTGTTCGAGACGGGACGCACGGGCGACTTCGATGCGCTCGTCGTGGTGGCCTGCGAGCCGGCGACGCAGCGCGCCCGCCTCATGGCCCGCGATGGCCTGACCGCCGAGGAGGCCGATCAGCGCATGGCGGCGCAGTGGCCGATCACGCACAAGCTGCGTGGCGCGGACTTCGTGGTCAGGACCGACGGCACGTTCGCGGAGACCGACGCGCAGGTGGACGCGCTGGTGGTGCAACTGTGGGCGCAGGCGGCCAGCCACGCGTCGACCTGAAGGTCGACGCCTACAGTGACTGTCGCCGCCGGGCCGCGGTGAGCGTGTTCTTCATCAGCATCGCGATGGTCAGTGGCCCCACCCCACCCGGGACGGGGGTGAGCGCGCCCGCGACCTCTTCCACGCGCGGATGGACATCGCCCATCAACACCGAGCCGCGCTGCTGCCAGGCGAGGTGGCGCTTCGAGCCCTCGCCGAAGAAGCGGACGACGTCGGCTTCGTCGGTCACGCGATTCATCCCGACATCGATGACGACGGCGCCCGGCTTGACGAAGTCGGCGGTGACGAAGCCGGCGCGGCCAATCGCCGCCACCAGGATGTCTGCCTCGCGGCACACGGCCGGCAGGTCCGGCGTCTTCGAGTGCGCGATGGTCACCGTCGCGTGTCGATGCAACAGCAGCAGCGCCATCGGCTTGCCGACGATGTCGCTGCGGCCGATGACGACGGCGCGCGTGCCGGCGATGGTGAGGCCTTCGCGCTCCATCATCTCGATGATGCCGGCCGGGGTGCAGGCGACCAGCCCCTCGCGGTTCTGGACCAGCCGCCCGACGTTCTCCGCCGTGAACCCATCGACGTCCTTGGCGGGGTCGATGGTCTCGAAGACGCGGCGCGCCGCATCGCTGCCCATGGCCGCCGGCAGCGGCGACTGCACCAGGATGCCGTCGATGGCCGGATCGGCGTTCAGGCTGCGCACCAGATCCAGCACCTCCTCGAGCGAGGTGGTGGCCGGGCGCTGGTGCAGGTCGACGCGGAAGCCGACCTCCGTGCCATGCGTGCGCTTGCTGCCGACGTAGACGTGCGACGCCGGATCGTCGCCCACGAGGACGAGGGCGAGCCCGGGGGGACGTCCCACCCGGGCCGTGAACTCGTGCACGTGCGGTTGCAGGTCGGCGCGCATCGTGCGCGCCAGGCCGGCGCCGTCCAGCAGGCGTGCAGCCATCAGGCGGCCTCGTTGTCCCGGCGCAGATGACTGTGGCGGTAGCCGTAGGCGAAGTAGACGACCACGCCGAGCACCATCCAGATGATCAGCCGCTCCCACGTGTGCCAGGGCAACCCGGCCATCAGGCCGAACGACACCAGCGCCGACAGCGGCGCGACGACGAAGACGGCCGGCACGCGGAAGGGACGCTCGATGTCGGGCCGCTTGATGCGCAGCATCAGGATGCCCACCGACACGATGACGAACGCCAGCAGCGTCCCGATGCTGACCAGTTCGCCGAGGATGTTGATGGGCGTGAAGCCGGCCGCGAGCGACACGACGACGCCCGTCAGGATCGTCGTGACGTGCGGGGTGCGGTACTTGGGGTGAATCTTGCGGGCCCAGGCCGGCAGCAGGCCGTCGTTGGCCATGGACAGGAAGACGCGCGGCTGCCCGAGCATCATCACCACCATCACCGAGCTGAGACCGGCGATCGCGCCGAGCTTGACGAGCATGGGCAGCACGGCGATGAGCGGCGCCAGGGCGGACCCTGCCGACTTGACGCGGGCCGCATCGATGGCCACGGCCATCGGCGCCGCGACACCGAGCTGGGTGTACGGCACCAGGCCGACCATCACGCCCGAGACCGCGACGTAGAGCAGCGTGCACACCACCAGCGACCCGAGGATGCCGATCGGCATGTCGCGCTGGGGGTTCTTGGCTTCCTGCGCCGCCGTGGAGACGGCGTCGAAGCCGATGAAGGCGAAGAAGATGACACCTGCCCCGCGCACCACCCCGCTCCAGCCGAAGACACCGAACTGGCCCGAGTTCTCGGGAATGAAGGGCGACCAGTTGGCCGTGTCGAGATACATCGCGCCGGCGCCGATCACGAGCAGCACCACCGCCACCTTGACGACAACGATGACGGCGTTGACGCGGGCCGACTCCTGGATGCCGACGACGAGCAGCGCGGTGACGGCGACGGCAATCAGTACGGCCGGCAGGTTGAACACCGCGGAGGTCGTGCTGCCGTCGGCCAGCGTGATGATCGTGCCTGGCGCCGAACTCAACGCCGCAGGAAACGTGATGCCGATGTCGTGCAGGAAGCTGACCACGTAGCCGGACCAGCCGACGGCCACGGTGGCGGCGCCGAGGGCGTACTCGAGGATGAGATCCCAGCCGATGATCCAGGCCACGAACTCGCCGAGCGTCGCGTAGCCGTAGGTGTACGCCGAGCCGGAGATGGGCACCGTCGAGGCGAACTCGGCGTAGCAGAGGCCGGCGAGGGCGCTGGCAAAGCCCGCCAGGACCATCGACAGGACGATGGCCGGGCCGGCATGCGCGGCGGCCGCTTGCCCGGTGAGCACGAAGATGCCGGTGCCGATGATGGCGCCGATTCCAAGTGTGGTCAGGTCCGTGGCACTCAGCACACGCTTCAGGCCGTGCTGATTCTCAGCGGCCTCGGCCCTGATGCGATCAATCGACTTGGTCGCAAACATCGACATTGAATACCCTCCGGAGTCGCCCTGCCGACGGGCAGGCCCGCTCCTGTGCGCCAGCCACGTGGCACTTCGTGCAGCAAAGACGGCGCATTATACACGCTCGACCGTGGGCTCAGGCCTCCCCGAGCACCCGCAGGAAGGCGCGGGCCCGGGCCTCCGGCGCCCCGTCGACCAGCAGGTCGCTGATCACCACGACCGCATCGGCGCCCGCGGCGACGACGGCCAGCGCCTGCGCCAGCGTGATGCCGCCGATGGCCACCAGCGGCATCGGGTCGCTGGTGCCGACACGCGCGCGCGCCGCCGCGACCAGGGCGGTCCCCACTGGCGCGTAGCCGGTGTTCTTGGTCTGC
>NZ_JALHPM010000077.1:0-29595 GCF_022842525.1 Luteitalea sp. | reverse complement strand
CGGGTCTGCGGCGGCGCTGCGCGCGCAGGCACCCGCGTCACCCGCCGGCACCCAGCCGTCCACCGCCCCGGTCCCGCCCGTCCCGCCCCTGCCGCTGGGCAACGCCGAGCCGCCCGCGAGTCAGTTCCAGCCGTTTCCCGGCGGCACCGGCGCGCTGCTCGAGTCGCTCGTCCGGGAGCGTGGCGTCGCCGCGTTCGCCCGGTCGCCGCTGCTGCCGCACGGGTGGACGGGCACCGTCCCCGACTCCGACGACGACCTGGCGTTCCTGCCGGCACACCGCCTCTCGGCCCTGCTGCGCGCGCGGAAGATCACGGCCACACGCCTCACCGAGGTGTACCTCGCGCGCTTGCGTCGCCTCAACCCGACGCTCAACTGTGTCGTCACGCTGCTCGAGTCGCAGGCGCTGGCCGAGGCGGGCAAGGCCGATGCCGAGATCGGGGCCGGCCGGTATCGCGGGCCGCTCCACGGACTCCCGTATGGCCTCAAGGATCTGTTCGCGGTCAAGGGCACGCCGACCACCTGGGGCGTCCCCGACTTCAAGGACCGGGTCATCGACGAGGACGCCGAGATCGTCGTCCGGCTGCGCGAGGCCGGCGCGGTGCTGGTGGCGAAGCTGTCCACCGGCATCTTCGCGCAGAACGATCAGTGGTTCGGCGGTCGCACCAACAACCCGTGGAACCTGTCGCAGGGGTCCAGCGGTTCGTCGGCGGGGCCCGCCTCCGCCGTCGCGGCCGGCTGCGTCGCGTTCGCCATCGGCACCGAGACGCAGGGGTCGATCGTGTCGCCGGCCATCCGGTGCGGCATCACGGCGCTGCGCCCGACCTTCGGGCGCGTGAGTCGCTACGGCGGCATGGTGCTGGCCTGGTCGCAGGATCGGGTCGGCCCCATGTGCCGCTCCGCCGAGGACTGCGCGATGGTCTTCAGCGTCATCCACGGGGTCGATCCGAAGGACCCCTCGACCATCACCACGCCGTTCCGCTTCGATCGCCGCGTCAGCCTGTCGCGCCTGCGGGTGGGCATCGATCCGGATGCGCCGGCGGCGCTGGTGGCGCGTCTGAAGGATCTCGGCGTCCAGCCACGGGAGATCGGTCCGCGGCCGACCGTGCCGGGCATCGGCCAGGGCAGTCTCAGTGTCGAGTACGCCGCCGCGTTCGACGACTACGTGACGCGCAAGGCGACAGAGACCGGGCTCGACCTCGCCGCGTTGCCAGACACGCCGATCCCGACGCCGCCTGCCTCGGCGGCCAACCCGATGGCGCCGGCCGACTGGAATCCGCGCTTCGTCAACGGACGACGCGTGCGCGGCTTCGACTATCTGCAGCTGCAGCGTCGTCGGCATGTCCTGGTGACGAAGTGGGGCGAGTTCATGAAGGACCTGGACATGTTCATCGGCGCGCCTTCGGCGGATGTGGCGGCCAATGCCCAGACCGGGCATCCGTGTGTCGTGCTGCCGTATGCCTTCGACGTCCCACCCGCGCGGCCTGGCGCGGGGCGTCCCGGCGCGGCTGCGGAGCCCCCGCAGGCGCTCGCCGCGCAGCCCGTCTGCGCCACGATTGTCGGCGCGCTCTATGCCGATGACCTGATCCTCGGCGTTGCGCACCGGGTCCAGGACGGCACGGACTTCCACCGCAGGCGCCCCTCGCTGTAGTCATCGAGGTTCATGTCGACACCTGCGGCACGCCGCCGTGGCTGTCCGCCACGAGCCGGCCTTCGACGTGAGCGCACTGAGCTGCGAGCTGCCCTTCATTCTGAATGCTGAACTCTGAATTGATCGGGACATCACCCGAACTCGACGACCAGCGGTGCGTGATCGCTGGTGCCGAACTCGCGCTGGCAGTCGGCGCGCGTGGCCGTCGCGCCCAGCGCCGTCGATGCCAGGACGTAGTCGATACGCCAGCCGACGTTGCGCTGACGGAGGTTCCGCCACGGCGCCCACCATGTGAACAGCCCCTCGTCGTCCGGATGCAGCGTGCGATGGACGTCGGTGAGGCCGAGATCGATGACGCGCTGCAGCAGCGCGCGTTCGTCCGGGCGCTGACCGATGACGCCGGCCTTGCGCTCCTTCGGATGGAGGTCGAGGTCGGTGAGGGCGACGTTGAGGTCGCCGCAGATCAGCAGCCGCCGCCCCTCGCGATGCGCGTCGGCGACGTGGTTGCCGAGCGCCTCGAGGAACTGCATCTTGGCGGCGAAGTCCTTGCCGCCGTTGGGGACGTAGACACTGAGGATCTCGAGATCCCCGAGGGTGACGCTCGCCACGCGGTACTCGAAGTCGAATGACGGATGCACGGCCGTGCACTCGGCACCGGCGAGGTCCCGGTGCACCAGCAGCGCCACGCCGGAGTAGCCGCCAGAGCCGTGCCAGCACGTCCAGTAGTCGTCACGCCCGGCGAGGGTCAGCGGCACCTGCGTCGGCGCGGCCTTGATCTCCTGCAGGCACAGCAGGTCGGGGCGTTCGGCGTCGAGCCACTGCTCGACCTGCGGCCCGCGCGCGCGGATGCCGTTGACGTTCCAGGTGGCGATCTTCATTTCACGATGGCATCAATCGCCTGGGCCGAGACGGCATGATAGGAGGGCCGCGCCTGCGCGTAGATGCGTCGGGCAAGAGGCTGGCCCCAGGCCGACGCCATCAGATCCTCGTACAGCGGCTTGAGGAACTTGCGGCGGCCCTGCGTGGTGAGGAAGCGCTCGAGCGCCGGCACGGCCGGCGCGTACTGCCGCGCCACGGCCACCCGCAGCCAGGCGAACAGAATCTCGCTGTTGCCGGTGTCGCCGAGCCGGTGTGTGGCGTCCAGATCGTTCAGCTGTGCCGGTGACAGGGGTGTCGGTCGCAACTGCTCGAGCAGATGCTGCCACTGCTGCGGCGTCCAGCCCTCGACGTCCAGGGTGGCCGAGCGAGCGCCCTGCGCAAAGCGTCGGGCCTCGGCTTCGACCTGCCCAAAGGCCGGAGAGGACACCTGGGCCGCGCCGGCCGGGAGACCGGGCTGCTCGATCCACGTGGTCACGTCGAGACGGTCGCGCAGGGCCGCGTCGCCGCCAATCAGTTCCTGCTGCAGGTCGGCGACGAACTGCTGCGTCGTGATCGACGTGAAGGCATGCCGGTTGAAGTATCCGCGCAGCCAGGGGTCGAAACGGTCGCGCCCGACGGCCTGCTCGATGGTCAGCACCAGTGCCGCGCCCTTCTCGTAGGCCACCGACGTCATGCCATCGTCCGGGTCACGGCCCCGGAGATCGATGGCCAGCCGTGTGTCGGCGGGCGGGAGATCGGCCATCTCGCGCAGGAGGCCGTTGCGCCCGAGGGTCGCCAGCATCAGCGCGCGATCCCGGCCGTACAGGGCCTCCATGATCCGATACTCGAAGTAGGTCGTGAAGCCCTCGTTGAGCCAGAAATCGCTCCAGGTCGCGTTGGTGACGAGGTTGCCCGACCACGAGTGCGCGAGCTCGTGCGCCAGCAGCGAGACGAGCGACTTGTCGCCGGCCAGGATCGTCGGCGTCGCGAACGTGAGGCGGGGATTCTCCATGCCGCCGAACGGGAACGACGGCGGCAGCACGAGCACGTCGTAGCGTCCCCAGCGATAGGGACCGCCGAGGCTCTCCGCGGCCCCGATCATCTTCTCGAGGTCCTCGAGCTCGCTCGCGGCGCTCGCCAGCATCGTCGGCTCGGTGTAGACGCCCGTGCGCGGACCGAGCGCCCGGAAGGCGATGTCGCCCGCGGCCACCGCGATGAGGTACGGCGGCACGGGCTGATCCATCTTGAAGCGGTAGGCCCGCTGTCCATCGCCGGCGTCCACGCCATCGGCCGTGAGCATCTCGGCCGACATGACGACCCGCAACGGCCGCGGCACCGTGATCGACGCCTCGTACGTCTGGCGGATCCCCGGGCTGTCCTGCGTCGGGATCCAGGTGCGGGTGAGGATCGCCTGGCCCTGCGAGTAGAGATACGGATGGATGCGCCCGGCCGTCTGCGCCGGCGTGAGCCACTGGAGCGCCGCGGCCTCCGGGCTCGTCCTGTATTCGACGACGACCTGGTCGCCCGAGGCAGGCAGGGCGATCACCAGGGCCTGGCCGAGGTGTTCGACGGCCGGATCGAGCCGGAAGGCGAGGGGCTGCTGCCGGCTGTCCAGCACGCGTGCGATCTCCAGGCCGCGGGTGTCCAGCACCAGCTCGGTGGCCTCGGGGCGGCGCACGAACGTGAGGGTGGCACGGCCCTGCAGCACGCGCGCGGCGAAGTCGGCGTGCAGGTCGAGCGCCACGTGGGTGACCCGCGCCTCGGCCGGCCTGGCGAACGAATGGATGTCGGGCACGAGCGGAGCGGCGGTCATCGACGGCGTCGAGGCGTCCTGCCCGCAGCCACTGGCGGCGAGCAGGGCGAAGACGAGGACGGCACCGCGCGCAAGCCAGGGCATGTCCGGGCGCACGCGATCACATCGCCAGACCGACGGGGAGTCGGCTGTTGTGCCACAGGGCACGGCGATGCGCCGTCCAGGCGGCGATGAGGTGGCACACCCAGCCGAACAGGCCGCCCGTCCCGATCCAGAACCCCGGCGTGACGATCAGCCAGAAGATCCCGCGCAGGAAGTCGCCGTTGTAGATCTGGCCCACGCCCGGGATGACGAGGCTCAGCACGGCAGCGAGGCCCGGATCCTTCCGAGAGGTGCGCATCACCTAGGTGTAGCACACCAGACGCCCATGCATAATGAAGAGCTTAAGCCCTATGGACTCCCCCCTGGCCGGTGCCCCTCCCCTGGCGCCCTCGAGCCGCACGTGGATGGCCTGGGCGACGGGGCCGATCGCCCGGATCGTGCTCATGACCCTGGTGCTGCGTCTGGCGACGGCGCTGCTGGCGTTCTTCGCTCAGGTGACGATTCCGGTCTATCAGGATCAGGGCTTCGGCGTGTATCGCACCCGGCACGCGTTCTGGGACAACTTCGCGAGGTACGACTCCGGGTGGTACCACGGGATCGCCCGCAACGGGTACGAGTGGGTCGAGGGCGGGCGCAACAACCTGGCGTTCTTTCCCGTCTATCCGCTGGCGATGCGGGCCGCCGGTCTGGCCCTCGGCGGCAAGCCGCAGGATTTCTACTTCGGCGGCATCGCCGTCTCGTGGCTGGCATGTATCGGCGCCATGCTGATGCTCTATCGCCTCGCGCGGCTCGACGTGAGCGCGGCCGCCGCCGAAAGGGCTGTCCTCTACGCCCTGCTGTACCCGTTCGCCTTCTTCTTCGGCGTGGTCTACGCCGAGAGCACGTTCCTCCTGTGCGCACTGACGGCCTTCTACGGCTTCCGCACGCAACGCTGGGCCGTCGGCGCGCTCGGCGGTCTGCTGGCCTGCATCACGCGCGTCAACGGCATCATGATCCTGCCGGCGCTCGCGTGGCTCGCCTGGACCCATGTGCGCGAGGATCGCCGGCGTCTGGCGCCGGTGCTGGCGGCGCTGGCCGTGGTGCCGCTGGGGCTGCTCGGCTACAGCGCCTTCTGCTACGCCCTCAGCGGCAACCCCCTGGAGTGGATGGACAGCATTCGACGATGGGAGTACCACCCGGGAGGAGCCCCGTGGACGGGCCTCCAGACGCTGATCACCGACCTCGCCACGCGGCCCTACCACTACCTGGTGCACGGCCAGATGGCGCCGTACGACACCCTGAACGGGCTGGCCGCCGCCGCCGCCCTCCTCGTGCTGCCCATCGTCTGGTGGCGGCTGGGCACGGCCTACGCGCTGTTCATGCTGGCCAACCTGCTGTTGCCGCTGTCGTCCGGGCAGTACGAGGGCCTCGGTCGCTACACCTCGGTCTTCTTCCCCATGGCCATCCTGGCGGGCGCGATCCAGCAGCAGTCCCTCCGCTTGCTCGTGCTCGGCCTCAGCGCCGCGTTCTACACGCTGTGTCTCGTGCTCTTCGTCAACGTGCACCCGCTGTTCTGACCCCCCGGTCAGGCCGTCACAGCCGGTACACCTTGCGCACCAGGGTGGCGCTCAGATCGACGATGAGCGCCTGCGCATCGGCTTCGTCGATGACGTGACGGGTCACCAGCTGGGCGAGGAATGTCGCATCGACGCGGCGGGCGACGTCGTGGCGTGCCGGAATCGACGGGAAGGCGCGGGTGTCGTCGTTGAAGCCGGCGGTGTTGTAGAAACCGGCCGTCTCGGTCGCCATGTGGCGGAACCGCAGCATGCCTTCGATGCTGTCGTGGAACCACCAGGGTGGCCCGAGCACCACGGCGGGGTAGTGCCCGGCCAGCGGTGCCAGTTCCCGGCTGTAGGTCGTCTCGTCCAGCGTGAACAGCACCAGCGTGAAGCCCGGCTCGTTGCCGTAGGCGTTGAGCAGCGCGTGCAGGTTGCGGGTGTACTCGGTGGCCACCGGGATGTCGCACCCGCGATCGGGACCGAAGCGGTCGAAGATGCGCTGGTTGTGATTGCGGAAGCTGCCGGGATGGAGCTGCATGACCAGGCCGTCCTCGACGCTCATGCGCGCCAGCTGCATGAGCATGTGCGCGCCGAAGCGATCGGAGTCCTGCGCCGTGGCCGTGCCTGCCAGGCCGCGCTCGTAGAGGGCCGCCGCCTCGGCGTCGGGCAGACGTTCCGTGTAGGGCACCACGACGGCGTGGTCGGTGGCGGTCGCGCCCATCGCCTTGAAGAAGGCCCGCCGCGACTCCAGCCCCCGGATGAACGACGCATAGGTCGTCATCGACTCGCCGGTCAGGGCGCCGATGCGGTCGATCTCGGCACGCCACGTCGGGTGCGACAGCGTGACCGCCATGTCGGGCCGGAACGTCGGTCGCACCGCGCCCCAGCCCTCGTCGCGCATCGCCTTGTGGTGCTCGAGCGTGTCGCCTGCGGCGTCGGTCGTGCACAGCACCGCGATGTTGAACCGCTCGTACAGCGCCCGTGGCAGGAACGCCGGCGTGGCGAGGCAGGCCTCGATGCGCTCGTAGAGGGCCATCGCGTTGGCGCTGTTCAGCGTCTCCTCGATGCCGAAGACGCCCTCGAACTCGTGCCTGAGCCACGCGCCGGTCGGCGTGCCGCGATAGAGATGGAAGTGGTCGGCGAACAGCTGCCAGATCTTCCGCGGGTCGGACTCCACCGGCGATCCGTCGCGCGACGGAATCCCGAGCTGCTCGAGCCGTACCCCCTGCGAGTACATCATCCGCGTGACGTAGTGGTCGGGCACCACCAGCAGCGTCGCCGGATCGGGGAACGGTTCATTGGTCGCGAGCAGCTTCGGATCGACATGCCCGTGCGGGCACACCAGCGGTAACGAGGCGACACGTCCGTAGAGGTCGGCGGCGATGGCGCGCGTCGCGGGATCCGGGTCGAAGTACCGATGCGGGTGCAGCATGGGCAACAGGGTAATGCCGAATGCCGCGATGCCCAATGCCGAAGGGCGAAGGGCACGGGGGCGGTGGGCCGTGTGTGACCGCTGGGCCGAGGGCCGAGGCTCGCATGCGGAGACCGGCATCGGGCCCGTGTCGTCGGCACGCACCTGCTCGGTGGCGGCAGGCGCCGCCTGCACCGCCATGGAACTCGCCCCGAAAAGTCGCGGCACGCTGCCGTTACTTCGGCAGTTCGGCGTTGAACATCCAGTTGACCCCGTACCGGTCGACCAGGGTGCCGAACCGCGCGCCCCAGAACGTGTTCTCGAGTGGCATCGTCACGCGACCGCCTTCGGCCAGGGCGGCGAACTGGACATCGACCTCGTCGGTCGAGTCGTACTGCACCGCCACGTTCATCGCCGTGCCCGTGGTGAGCGTCCCCATCCCCGGCATCGTGTCGCTGACCATCACGGTGCCGCTGCCGAGGGACAGGGTGGCGTGCATCACGCGGTCGGCGTCGGCGCCCTCGAACTGGGCGCCCGGGATCTCGCGGAAGCGTTGCAGGAAGGTGACCTTCGCGCCAAGGGCGCGCTCGTACAGCGCGATGGCATCGGCGGCGGTGCCGTCGAAGGTGAGGTAGGCATTCACGGTCGTCAGGGCCAAGGGGACCTCCTGTGTCCGCAGTGTAGACCCACGTGCCGCCTGGAAATCATCGGTCGGCGCCAGCGGTCAGACCGATGAATCCGCCATCGTCGGCAGGTCTCATGGACATTCCGGCAAGGAGCCACGCATGAGTCAGCCCGCTTCTCCTCACGTCTCGACGTTCTCGTCCTACATCCTGCAGTCGGTGGCCGTCGTCGATCGGGTGGGCACGCGCCGTGTGACGGCGCGGGCGCACCGCGCTGGACTCGTCGTCAGCGCCATCCCGGTCCTCTTCCTGGCGATGGACGCCGCCATGAAGCTGTTCGGTCTGGCCGCCGCCAGCGAGGCGACGGCGCAGCTCGGTTGGCCCACCCAGCTGCTGTTCCCGCTCGGCGTGCTGCAACTGCTCTGCCTCGGGCTCTATCTGCTGCCGCAGACGTCCGTCCTCGGCGCCGTGCTCTGGACGGGCTACCTCGGCGGGGCGGTGGCGACGCACGTGCGCCTCGGCCACCCGCTGTTCAGTCACAGCCTCTTCCCGGTGTACGTCGGCGGGCTGCTGTGGCTGGGCCTGTGGCTGCGGGACGTGCGCGTGCGTCAGGTCCTGCCGCTCACGACAGCCAGATCGTGAAGCGCGTCGGGCCGCCGTCCGGACCGTCGAGCGTGAAGGCGAAGCCGTGACGCGTCAGGATCTCCTGCACGAGGGTCAGGCCGATGCCCTGTCCCGACCCCTTCGTGCTGAAGAACGGCGTGAAGAGGTGCGCTCGCACCTCGGGAGCGAGTCCGGCGCCGCTGTCCTCGATCTGGAGCCATGGCTGCGTGCCGGTCAGTCCGGTGCGAATGACGACGCGGCCGTCGTGGTCGACGGCCTCGATGGCGTTCTTCAGGATGTTGACCAGCGCCTGCTCCATCAGCGTCCGGTCGATCGACACCGGCGGCGTCGACGTCAGCTCCATGACGATCGCGATGCGGCGTCTCTCGGCGTCGGCCGTCATGAGCCGACGCAGGTGCTCGAGCAGGTCGTCCAGGTCGCAGGGCGCCAGGCGCGGCTCGGGGAGCCGGACGACGTCGGCGAACGCCTTCATGAACGCGCCGAGCTGGGCGGTGCGGTTCATCACCACGTGCAATGCACCCTCGAGGTCGGTGCGGCTCTCCCCCGGCAACTGCTCGGCGAAGACCAGGCAGGAGGTCAGCAGCGAGTTGGACGCCGCGACCGAGTTGTTGACCTCGTGCGACAGCATCCGGATCAGCTTCTCGTAGGCAGCCTTCTCGGCCTGTCGCAGCTCGTCGGTCAACTCCTCGATGAGCAGGAACGTGCGGCTGAAGCCGCGGTCCATGAAGGTGCCTCGACTGGCCTTGGCCCGCCGGCCGCCCGGGAGCGTGACGACGGCAGACGGCGCGTCGTGCAGGGCCAGGATCACCTCGTGCAGCGCCGAGCCGGCGTGGGTCGCCGCCACGCCGGTGCGGACGTCCGGTCCCAGCAGCCGCGCGGCGGCCGGATTGACGAAATCGACACGGTCGTCGTGGTCGAGGATCACCGCGCCTGACGGCGACACGTCCAGCAGGCTCTGGAGGAAGTGGTGCTGCTCGCGGACGCGCACGCGCTCGGCTCGCAGCGCATCGGCCATCCGGTTGTAGATCTCGATCAGGCGATCGATCTCCGCCTGGCCCGTCGGCCTGAACCTGGTGGTGTAGTCGCTCTCTTCGAGGAGCTGGGCGCTCTCCTGCACGAGCGCATGGGCGCGCAGCAGTCGGTCGACGAGCCACGCGCCGAGCAGCGCCGACAGGACGAAGCCGGCTTCGAGGGCGAGCAGGCCCCAGACCGACTCCCGAACGAGATGCCAGGCCAGCACGCCGAGCGCGACGTGCAGCACGAGCAGGTAGGCGTAGAACAGGCGCCGCAGCGTCACACGGAAATCCCGTACTTCTCCAGGCGACGATACAACGCGGCGCGGCTGACCCCCAGCGACTCGGCGACGCGGCTCACGTTACCGCCGTGATGCCGCAGGGACTTGAGGATCATCGCCCGCTCGATCTCCTCCATGGTCATGCTGCCGACCGGCGGCAGCGGGTCGGGACTGTGCCTGGCCGACGCGCCCTCCATCTCCGAGGTGGCCCGGAAGTCGTCGACGTCGAGCACCTGCCCCGGCGTCACCAGCGCGGCCCGCTCGATCCACTGCTTCAGCTGGCGGATGTTGCCCGGCCACGGCAGGCCCTGCAGCCACTTCACCGCCGCCGGACTGATGGTCAGCGACTCCCGCCCCTGGTGCTGCGCGAGCGCCTGCACGAACCGCTGGGCGAGCAGCGCGATGTCGCCAGGACGTTCGCGCAGGGCCGGCAGGTGCACCGCGATCAGGTTGATGCGATACAGCAGATCCTCGCGGAACTCGCCGCGCCGCACCATGTCGGGCAGCGAGCGGTTGGTGGCCGCCACCACCCGCACGTCCACCGTTCGCTGCTGGCTCGACCCGAGCACCTCGTAGGTCCGATCCTGGAGCACGCGCAGCAGCTTGACCTGTGACGAGGCGTCGAGGTCGCCGATCTCGTCGAGGAAGATGGTGCCGCCATCGGCGAGATCGAAGCGCCCCTGTCGATCGTGCCGCGCGTCGGTGAACGCGCCGCGGACGTGGCCGAACATCTCGCTCTCGAACAGCGACGCCGAGATGCCGCCGAGGTTCACCTTCACGAACGGCTTCTTGCGCCTATGGCTGTTGCGATGCAGCGCGTCGGCGATCAGTTCCTTGCCCGTGCCGCTCTCGCCCGTGATCAGCACCGACGCGTCGGTGGCCGCCACCCGTCCCACCAGCTGCAGCAGCTTGAGCATCCGCGCGTCGGCGGTGACGATGGCGTCGAAGTCGTAGCTGGCGTCGAGATCCTCGCGCGACAGCGGCGTGCTGTCCTGGCCGCTCGCCGTGCCCGCCAGCCGCAACGCCGTCTGCACCGTCTGCAGCAGCGCGGCATTGGTCCAGGGCTTGGTGACGAAGTCGGCGGCCCCGAGCCGCATGCCGGCCACGGCCAGCGAGATGGAGCCCCACGCCGTGATCAGGATGACCGGCAGCAGCGGATGCGCCTCGCGAATGCGCCGCAGCAGCTCCAGCCCCTCGTCACCCGACGTACGGCGCGAGAAGTTCATGTCCTGCAGCACCAGCGCGCACGGGTGCTGGGCCAGCCACTGGACGGCGGCATCGGGGGTGGCGACGGCGTGCGTGCGATAGCCGCCCTGCTTCAGCAGCAGGGCCAGCGACGCCCGCACCGCGTCGTCATCGTCGGCGATCAGGATGGGCGCCGTGTCGGTCCGTGGCGAAGTCATGAGCTACTCGTAGCGTAGCGCCTCGGCCGGCGGGATGCGCGTGGCGAGGAGACTCGGGTACCAGCCGCAGAACGACGTCAGCACGAAGAGCAGGCTGCCGGCCACCAGCAGGCTCGCGGCATAGACCGGGCCGGACACCGGCCCCAGCCAGCCGAGCATCGGCACCTGGGCGAGCAGCAGACCGCCGACCGCCATCGCGATGCCCGTCATCAGCGCGATCTCGAGGAAAATCTGGCGCTTGATCCGTGCCCGGTCGGCGCCCTTGGCCCGGCGCAGACCGAGCTCGCGAATCCGCTGGGTGACGTTCTGCCAGAGCACCCCGCTGAGGCCGAGCGCCACCATCAGCAGCAGGAAGCCGGCCAGCAGGGCCAGGATCATCAGAGGCGTCAGGTAGTTGTTCCGCAGGTACTCCGCTCGGACGTCTTCGGTCGGCTTCATGCTGAAGCTCCAGTCGGGCGCCTGGGCGTGCAAGGCCTTCACGAGTCGCTCCTCGAACTCGGCGGTCACACCCGGTCGCACACGGATCGCCAGGACGCCGGGCAACTCGGCAGGCGCCACGCTCGGTGTGGCCGCCCCAGGCACGGGCAGCGGTGCCGCGGCCGCCGAGATGATGTCGTTGCGCGTAATCATGTAGTTGCCGGGCGTCGAGTACTCGCCGAACTGCCGGAAGTCCTCGATGACGCCGACGACACGCTGCGGACGGTCCGGCGGGCTGTTGCTGGCGCGCCTGGGGTTCGGGGCCACCGGCAGGATCTGTCCCGCCGCGGGCGCGTCGCCGAACACCTCACGCGCCATCCGACGATTCAGCACGATCGCATCCCAGTGCTGGCCGGTGTCCTCGCGCGAGAACCAGCGGCCCTCCACGAGCGTGATGGACAGGGTCCGGGCCAGTTCGTCGTCGGCGCGATTGCCGTTGAAGTCGACCCGTCGGCCGTCCGTCAGCCGGACGTCGCTGTTCCACTGCCAGTTGCGGAACGTGCCCAGCTGCAGATGGCCAATCGACTCGACCTCCGGCATCTGGCGCGCCGCCTCGACCAGTCGCTGCATCCGGGCGAAGCGCTCCCGCTCGACCTCTGGCGTGCTCTCGATGCCGCGAGGCACGCGGACCAGCACGTCCCAGATGCGGTCGTACGAAAAACCCAGCGGCGCCTGGTAGTTGCGCCAGTAGTGGACGGCCACCGTCGTCACCGCGGCAAGCACGAGGAACGACAGCAGGATCTCCGTGATGATGAGGAAGTTGGCGCGCTTGCGGTTCCAGATCAACTTGAGCAGATGGAGGGCCATGACTTACCTCGTGCCCTTCAGGGCGACGACGGGGTGCACGCGCGACATGCGCCATGCCGGATAGACACCGGAGAGCAGCCCGAAGACCACCGCCAGCGCGATACCCCACAGGAAGATGCGGCTGTTCAGCGTCAGTGCGGCGTAGGGAATGAGCCCGCTGTCGTTGATGGCGCGCAGCACGAATCCGGCGAGCAGGAAGCCGACCAGGCCGCCGATGATGGTCAGGGCCAGGTTCTCGACGACGAACTGCACGACCAGGGTGCGGCTCGAGGCACCAAAGGCCTTCCGCACGCCGATCTCCGAGGCGCGCTCCATGATGCGGCTCACGTTCAGGTTGACGAGGTTGATGGCCGGCAGGGCCATGAACATCAGCGCGGCGCCTGCCAGCACCGCGGCCAGGAACCCGCCGTAGGTGCGCGCGAAATCCGTCTCGCCTGGGTAGAGGTTCCGTCCGACGTTCTCGAACGGCGTCTCGAGATTGGCCGACAGCGTCTTCCAGTTCGAATCCTTCGGGGACTTCCACGTCGCCATCCGCGAGTGCAGCTCCGCGCGCACGTCCTCGGGCCGGGCATTGGGCGCGAGCAGGAAGGCCGGCGAGAAGTCGCCGAGGTACTCCTCCTCCCAGCCCTTCGACTTCTGCGTCGTCAGGGGCGCATACAGGTCGGCCGACGGCGTGCGCAGCGACGGCACGTCGGGGACGACGCCGATCACCTGGAAGCGCTGGCCATCCGCGTCGATGAAGCGGCCGAGCGCCGAGGCGCCGCCGAAGAACCGCTTGCGGCTCGTCTCGTTGATGACCATCACGAGGCGCGCCGACTCGACGTCGGCGGCGCCGTAGGGGCTGCCCTCGAGGAAGGCGAACTGGTAGACACGCCAGAACGCGGCGTCGGTGTGCTTCAGGGTCGAGTCGATCTTCCGGCCGTCGACGAACGACGTCGCCAGCGTGCCGCCCGTCTGCACCGTCATCAGCGCGACGCCGGGCAGGTTGCGGGCGTAGTCGTGCACCAGCTTGTAGCCCGGAGGGCTCTGCCAGGTGCTGCCATCGCCCTGCATGCGGGCGCGGGTCATCACCAGCGTGCGCCCGAGGTTCACCTCCGGGGCGACCGGCGACAGCGCGTGATCGAACAGCGCCACCGCCACCGTCAGCACGACCAGTGTGAAGCTGGTGCCGAACAGGCTGATCGCCGTGAACACCTTGCGGCGCTGCAGCACCTTCCAGGCAAGTGTCAGATAGTTCTTCAGCATCACTGCACCTGACGTCCGTCGAACAGCCGCACGATTCGATGCGTCTGCTCGGCCTTCTGGGGATCGTGCGTGACCATGACGATGGTCGTGCCATCCGTGTTGAGGGTCTCGAGGATGCCCATCACCTCATCGCCCATCGCGGAGTCCAGGTTGCCGGTCGGCTCGTCGGCGAGCAGCACGATCGGCTTGCCGACGATGGCCCGGGCGATGGCGACGCGCTGCTGCTGGCCGCCGGAGAGCTGCGAGGGAAAGTGGTTGACGCGCGAACTCAGGCCGACGCGGTCGAGGGCCTCGAGCGCGAGCTGCCGGCGCTGCTTGGCCGAGCCGGCGCGATAGAGCAGCGGCAGTTCCACGTTGTCCACGACCTTGAGGTCGGGAATGAGGTGAAAGGTCTGGAAGATGAAGCCGATGTCGCGGTTGCGGATGCGCGCGAGGTCGCGATCCCGGTACGACTCGACCCACTTGTCGTTCAGGCGGATCTTGCCGTCGCTCGGCTCGTCAAGCAGGCCCATCAGGTTGAGCAGTGTGCTCTTGCCACAGCCGGACGGGCCCATGATCGAGACGAACTCGCCCTGCTCGATGTGGAGATTGATGTCGGCCAGCGCCACCGTTTCGATACGGTCGGTGCGGTAGACCTTGTTGATCTGTTCGAGATGAATCATGGCGGGGAACCTGGAGTCGGAAACCGGGAACCGGGAACCGGGAGTCGGGAGTCGGGAGTCGGGAATCGGGAATCGTTGCGACGGCCGGCTCGGCGAGCCGGTCATCAGGCGGCTACTTCACCCTCAGCTCTGGTGCCGACTCGTAGTCGCGCATGTCCGAGGCGATGATCTCGTCGCCGGCGGCCAGGCCCTCCACCACTTCGAACCAGTCGAAGTTGGAGACACCGAGGCGCACCGGGGTGCGGTAGGCGCGGTCGTTGCGCAGCACGAACACCTGCTGCGCGCCGCCGCCCTGCGCGAACGGGCCGCGGGCCACGCGCAGCACGCGCGGCTTGCGGTCGGTGATCACCTGCACGTCCACGCGCAGGTTCGACCGCAGCCACGTCGCGTCCGGCTCGTCGAGCGCCACCTCGAACCGCAGCGCCCCGTTCTGCATCTGCGGCTCGACGACGCTGACGCGGCCGGTGGTGACGAGGGTGTCGAGGCGCACGCTGACCGGCTGACCGGGCAGGATGCGCGAGGCATTCACGTCAGAGGTCGTGGCCTCGACGCGGAACGCGGTGAGGTCGGCGACGCGGGCGACGACGTCGCCCTTGCGGACCAGCGCCCCCTCTTCGTCGAGGACGAAGGTCAGCACGCCGTCGCGGTCGCTCTTGGTCGTGGTCAGCTCGAGGAGCCGCCGCTGCTGGGCGTCCTCGGCGCGCAGCGACTGCATCTCCAGCGTCAGGCCGTCGAGCTGGGCGCGGTTGGTCGCTTCGGCGTTGACGCGGCTCTGCCGGAGGCGCCCGAGGTCCACGGCGGCCTGCGCCGCCTTGAGCTCGGACTCCCGCAGGGCTTCCTGCGACAACAGCCCCTCCTTCGCGAGGGCCTGGTTGCTCGCCAGCGCCGCCTTGAGGGCCTGCAACTCGAGATCCTTGGACGTGATCTGGCCGTCCAGTTCGATCAACTGGGATTGGAGCGTCAGTCGCGTGCGTGCCTGCTCGTTGTTCTTCAACGCGATGTTCTGGCGGAGCTTCTCGGCCACCAGCTCGGAGTCACTCGTGTCGAGCCGGACGATCGGATCCCCGCCCTTCAGCTGATCGCCGACCCGCCGCAACACGGCCAGCACCCGGGCGTCGATGGGGCTCGAGATGACGTGCTCGATGGCCGGAACGACCGTGCCCGACGCGGTCAGCGAGGCTTCGAGCGGGCCGCTCTCCACGCGCGTCGTCCGGACGCGGTCGCGCCGGATGGACGGCCGCAGCAGGTCGGCGCCCCAGACGAGGCCCGACGCGAGCAGGACGATCACCGCGAGGGCGGGCAGCCAGCGCCTCAGCTGCGCGCGACGACGGACGGACGTTTCGATGGGGCGATCCACGGCCCGGGAAAGAGCAACCGCCGTGCCCGAAATCCGGGCGCATTTCCGCGCATGTCCCGTCGGCCTCGTCCGCCCCCGGACGAACGGGTGTTCGGAATCGGACAGTCGGGCGACGCCATGGCCAAGGGAGGAGGGACAAGTACGCCAGTCACAAGGGGGTCAAGGGACGAGGGGGCAAGACACAAGGTACAAGGGACCGGGGACACAGGCGCCCAATCGATGGCGACTGGCGCGGCGCCCGCTGCCGCCTTGTCCCGTGTCGCTTGGTCCTTGGTCCTTGTCCCTGGCCTCCCTTGTGACTGGCGTACTGGTCCCTTGTCCCCTGGGCCCGCGCTGTTCGTCGTCCAAGGGAGGAGGGACAAGGGGACAAGTCACAAGGGGGTCAAGGGACGAGGGGGCAAGACACAAGGCACACGGGACCGGGGACACAGGCGCCCAACCGATGGCGATTGGCGCGGCGCCCGCTGCCGCCTTGTCCCATGTCGCTTGGCACTTGGTCCTTGTCCCTGGCCTCCCTTGTGACTGGCGTACTGGTCCCTTGTCCCTGGTCCCGCGCAGCTCACCGCGCCGTCACCGCAATCCCCCGCGCCGCGAGCGCGTCGATCATCGCCGGCGCGTGCCCGTCGAGCCCGAGGCGCTCCGGCGGATGCACACCGGCGGCTCCGAGACGGCCGTCGTGGAGCCAGCGGGCGACGATGGCGGCAGGGCACCCGGTGGTGCGCGCCATGCTGCTCAGCGGGCTGTCGTCCGGAGGCCGATCCACCATCTGCCACTGCCAGGCCCGCGGCTCGCCGTCGGCCGTCTCGCCCGCGACGTCCACGAGCAGCACGGTCAGGTCGCGTTCGCCGGGCGCGTACTGCCACGTCGGGAACAGCAGCGCGCACGTCACGTCCCGCGGCGAGACCGACTGGCCGCGGACCGTCACCGGCGCCGTGTCGAAGAGCCCGGCGTCCGCCAGCACGCGCATGGCGGTGAGGTGGCCGGGATAGCGGAGGGTCCGCTCCACCATGGCGTCGGCGCGGACGGTGTCGACGAGGCTGCGCAGGCCATCGCTGTTGAAGGCCTCGAGGGCGCCGACGCCATCCACGTCGATCGTCTCGGCCTCGCTGAGCGCGGGCCGCGTGATGCCGACCCCACCGCGGACGAGGCGGGCCGGGCGGGTGTACTCCTCGATGACGTCGGCGGGCGCGAAGGGCGCCTTGTAGAAGAACGGCGGCTCCGGATGGATGGGCAATCCGCCCACGTCGATACGCACCATCGTCGTCCTGGCAAGCCGGCGGACGCCGTCGCCCACCAGCAGATGACTGAGGCCCGGCGCGACGCCGCAGTCGTAGACGATGGTGGCGCCCGAGGCGCGTGCGAGCGGGTCGAAGGACCGGGGATCCTCGGCCAGAAAGCTGACATCGACGTGGCGACGACCGAGCCGCGTCATCTGCTCGATGACCCCCAGCGCCAGCGTGCTCGGCAGGGTGCCCACCGTGACGTCCGCGTCCGACACCAGCGCGGCGACTGCCGCGGGATCGCGGAGATCCGCCTGGCGCGTGGCCACCCCCAGCCGCCGCCCGAGGGTCTCGAGCCTGGCGCCATCGACGTCCGCGACGGTCACGTCGGCGACCGGGGCCACCCGCGACAGGTCCCACGCCACCGCCTCGCCAACGACGCCACCGCCCAGCACGACGACTCGCATCGCAGGAGCATAGCGAAGAAGCGCGCCGACACCTCGTCTATGCTTCCCCCATGTCCCGTCTCCTCCGGCTGGCCGCATGGGCGGCGATGGCAGCGGCCGCGCCCTGCGCGGCCCAGGAGGCCTCCCCGCCCCGGGGCAACTGGTTCCAGGAGCACGTGCGCCTGGCCGGCGAGGCGAGCGCCTCGATGTCGACCACGGAGGCCTCGGCCGAGGGCTGGTTCAACTACTCGGACTACGAGAACAGCACCGTCCGGTCGCTGCGGCTGTCACTCGTGGGCGAGGTGACGTTCTCGGAACGGGTGGCGCTGATCACGGAGGTGCGGACGCTGCAGTTCGAGCGGCCCGAGGCGTACGCGCTCTACGTGCGCATTCGCCCCTGGGTGTCGCAGGCGCTCGACATCCATGTCGGCCGGATTCCGCCGACGTTCGGGTCGTTCCCGCGCCGCCTCTATGTGGCCGACAACCCGCTGATCGGCATGCCGCTGGCCTTCCAGTACCTCACCTCCAATCGGGCCGATGCCGTGCCGGCGTCGGCCGACGAGCTCGTGAGCATGCGGGCCCGCGGCTGGCGCAGCGATTTCTCGATCGGCAATCCGGCCGAGGGCCCGGGCCTGCCGATCGCCAACGCGCTGCGGTGGGACAGCGGACTCCAGGTCCGCTGGCAACGCGACCCCGTCACCGTGTACGGCGCCGTCACCCAGGGCACGATCGGCGACCCGCGGCTGTCCGACGACAACGGCGGCCCCCAGCTGTCGGCCCGCGTCGTGGTGGCCCCACACCCGATCATCGCGCTGGGCGCGTCGGTCGCGGACGGTCCGTACCTCGCGCGTGGGCTGGCCGCGCAGCTTCCCGGGCCCGGCGGGCTCAGGAGCCACCGGCAGCAGGCCGTCGGTGGTGACGTCGAGCTGTCGCGCGACCGCTGGCTGGTGCGGGGGGAGGTCGTCTGGAATCGGTGGAACCAGCCGGCGTTCGACGGCGCCTCCGTGCGGGACCTCGATGCGCTCGGGTCGATGCTGGAGATGAAGTACCGGCTCTGGCCGGGCCTGTACGCGGCCGGTCGGGTCGAGCGTCTCGCCTTCTCCGACGTGGCAACCAGCCTTGGCCCGCGCGCATGGGATGCGCCGGTGACACGCCTCGAGGTCGGCGGCGGGTGGGCCGTGCGGCGTCAGTTGCTGCTGAAGGCCGTGTGGCAGCGCAATCGCCGCGAGGGCGGGCGCGTGCGCGCCAGCGACCTGGGCGCCGTGCAGGTGGTGACATGGTTCTGACGAGGCGTGTGGCCATCGCCGCGCTCGTGACGACCACGCTGGTGGCGGTGATGCAGGCGCCGGCGGGAACACAGGGGGCCACGGGGACCCTCCGTGGTCGCTTCGCCCTGCCGGCAGCCACCGGCCACGACCATCGTCCCGCACTGATCGAGCCTCGCGTCGCGCCGCGGCCCCGCCAGACGCGCGTCGGCGTGGTCTACCTGGAGGTCGCCCCGTCGGAGGCCTTCGAGCAGCCGGTGGCGGCGCGCCAGCGGATGGATCAGCGCAACGAGACGTTCGTGCCGCACGTGCTGGCCATCCGGACCGGGACGACCGTCGACTTTCCCAACAGCGACCGCATCTACCACAACGTGTTCTCGCTGTCGCCGACGCGGAGGTTCGATCTCGGGCGCTACGCCGTCGGCCGGTCCAAGGCGGTGCGGTTCGATCGCCCCGGCGTCGTGCGCGTGTTCTGCGACATCCACTCGCACATGAGCGCGTTCATCCTGGTGTTCTCGCACCGCTACTTCGCCGTGACGCAACCCGATGGCACCTTCCAGCTGCCGCCGGTGCCCACCGGCACGTACATGCTCGCCGGCTGGTACGAGGGCGAGGTGCGTGCCAATCGCCAGGTCGTGGTGCGCAGCGGCGAGACCACCGTCGCCGACCTGCCGGTGCCGTGATGCGCGCGCTCGGCTCGCTCTCCAATCGCCTCTTCCTCATCTGCGTGCTGCTGTCGACGGCGTCCATCGGCGGCGCGATGCTGTTCGTCAGCGCACGCCTCACCCGTGAGCACGACCGGGCCATGGCCGTCAGGCTCGACGAGACGATCGCGCTGGTCGAACGCCAGCGCCGCCTGCTGCTCGAGACCTCGACGCGGCTCGCCCGGCTGGTGGCCGACCTGCCCAAGCTGAAGGCCGCGCTCACCACCGACGCGGCCACCCTGGCGCCCATCGTGGCCAGCTATCGCGAGGAGATCGGGGCCGACCTCCTCATCGTCAGCGACGCCGACGGGGCTCCGGTGTTCCGGGCCGGCGACGTGCGCGGTGACGTCGCCACGCGTCGCCTGCGCATCGACCGCTCGATGGTCGGTGCGGCGACGCTGGCCACGATGGCGCACCCCCGGGGGCTGCTGCACCTCGTGAGCGTGCCGATCGTCATCGGTTTCGATCCGGCCGAGCAGCTCGGCCTGCTCAGCGTCGGCATGCTGTTCGACGACGAGCAGGCGCGCGCCCTGCGGGCCTCGACCGGCAGCGAGCTGGCCTTCGCGCTGGGCGACCACGTGCTGGCCTCGTCGATCGGGCCGGCGGTCGCGCCCGTGCTGGCGCCCGCGCTCGCGGCCGGTCAGGCCGGCACGCTGCTGGTGGCGGATCGACGCTACGCCTGGAATCGCCACGCCCTGCAACCGATGCCAGGGGAGGTGCAGGGCGATGGCGGCGAACCCCGACTGGTGGTGATGCACTCGACCGAAGAGGCCGAGGCCACGCTCCGCAGCGTGCGCATCGCATTGGCCGTCATCGCGTTGCTGACGGCGCTGGCGGCCAGCGTGGCCAGCTATGCCGTCGCACGCACCATCACGCGCCCGCTCTCGGCGCTCACGGCGTCCATGCGCGAGGTGGCGCAGACCGGCATTCTCTCGCCGCCGCCGCCCCGCACGCGCACCCGTGCCTGGGACGACGAGGATGTCCGCCTGCTGGCGGGCACCTTCGATGCCATGACCGGCGCCATCGGTCGCTTCCAGCAGCAGGCGTCGGAGCGCGATCGCCTGACGGCCCTGGGACGCCTGTCGACGGTGATCGCGCACGAGATCCGCAATCCCCTGATGATCGTGCGTGGCGCGCTGCGGGGGCTGCGTCGACAGGACGACCCGACGGTGACCGATGCCGCAGCCGACATCGAAGAGCAGGTCCAGCGCCTCGATCGCGTGGTCAACGACGTGCTCGACTTCGCCCGGCCCATCCATCTCGAGGTCGCGCCGGCCTCGCTGCACGCGATCTGCCGGGAAGCCGTCGCCGCCTGCCTCGCGGCCGAGGCCGACCCGCCGGTCACGCTCTACCTCGAGGAGGCGGCCGATGCGGTGCGAACGGATGCCGATCGGCTCCGGGCCGTCCTCGTCAACCTGATCGCCAACGCACGTGAAGCCGTCCGCGCGGCGGGGCGTCTGCCCGACGACAGTGTGGTCACCGTCGGCACGCGACGTGCATCGACGGCGGTCATGATCGAGATTGTCGACACCGGCACCGGCATGGAGCCCGCCGTGGCCAGTCAGGTGTTCGAGCCCTACTTCACCACCCGCCGCACCGGGACCGGACTCGGACTCGCCATCGCGCGCAACATCATCGAGGGGCTCGGCGGCACCATCGCGCTCACGAGTACCCCCGGCCATGGCACGAGCGTGTCCATCACCCTGCCGCAAGGGAACACGCACCCATGACACACGGCACCGTGCTGCTGGTGGACGACGAGGAGAAGATCCTCAAGACGCTGGGGCGTGCGCTCCGTGAGGAGGAGCACGAGGTCACCACGACCTCATCGCCGCAGGAGGCGCTGCGGCTGCTCGGCGCGCGACAGTTCGACGTGCTCATCGTCGACTACCTGATGCCAGGCCTGACCGGCATGGACGTCGTCCGCGAGGTGCAGGCCACCCTGGCGGAGACCGAGCGGCCGGGCGTGCTGATGATGACGGCGCATGGCAGTGTCCGCAACGCCGTCGAGGCCATGAAGCTCGGTGTGCGCGACTACCTGCAGAAGCCCTTCGACATCGACGAGCTGCTCGTCAGCGTCAGGCGCACGGTGGAGGAGCAGCAGGCGCGCAGTGGCCTCCGCTACCTCCTCTCGGAACAGAAGGCCCAGTTCGGCCAGTACGGCATCGTCGGCCACAGCCGCGCCGTGCAGGAGGTGATTGCGCGCGTCGAACTGGTGGCGCGCAGCCGGAGCACGGTGCTGATCACGGGCGAGACCGGCACCGGCAAGGAACTGGTGGCGCGCGCCATCCACGACCGCAGTGCCGAGCGCACCCAGCCGCTGATTCGCGTCAACTGTGCCGCCCTGCCCGAGAGCCTGCTCGAGTCGGAGTTGTTCGGGCATGTGCGGGGCGCGTTCACGGGCGCCGTCCATGCCCGCAAGGGGCGGTTCGCGCTGGCCGACGGGGGGTCGATCTTCCTCGACGAGATTTCGACGATCAGCGGCAGCGTCCAGGCCAAGCTGCTGCGCGTGCTGCAGGAGAAGGAGTTCGAGCCGCTTGGCGCCGAGCGGACGCAGAAGGTCGACGTGCGCGTCATCGCGGCGACCAACCGCGACCTGCAGGTACTCGCGGTCGAAGGGCGGTTCCAGAACGACCTGTACTACCGCCTCAACGTCATCCCCATTCGCATCCCGCCCCTGCGCGAACGCCGCGAGGACATCCCGGTGCTGGTCGAGCACTTCATGCGCCGCATCGCCACGTCGCTCGGCAAGCCGGATCTGCGTGTCGAGGACGGCGCGCTCGACACGCTGGTCAACTATGGCTGGCCCGGCAACGTGCGCGAACTCGAGAACACCATCGAGCGCGCCGTGGTGCTGGCGACGGGGCCGACCATCACGCGCGATCTCGTGCTGCTGATGCCGGGCGCGCAGTCCACCGGGACGGGTCTGCCGTCCGGACGACTCCACGAGAACGTCTCCTGGGCGGAGCGTGAGTCGATCCTGGCCGCCTTGCGGGCATCCGGCGGCGTGAAGAAGGACGCCGCCGAGTCCCTCGGCATCAGCCAGCGCGCCCTGTCGCATTACCTCGGCAAGCACGGCATCGATTGAATGCCGCAATGCCGCAATGCCGAAATGCCGCAATGCCGACATGCGGGCATGCGGAAGGGCAGAAGGGCGAAGGGCGAAGGGTGAAGGGTGAAAGGGAAGTGTTTACTTAACTCGTAAGTGCTTTCGGATCTCGTGCGTCGCCTCAGGCCTGTGGCGGCCAGATTCCTTTGGAATACCGACACGTCGCGCGGCATGCGCCTTGCCTTGGTTCATGGCAAGGAGGGACGTCCGTGTTCCAGAGAGAGTGGCGCCGCAGTGCGCTGGCCTTGCCGTTCGTGGCACTTGGCCTCGTCGTGTCCTTGGCGGCGCAGCAGGCGCCGCGCGTGATCGAGGTCAAGGCCAAGAAGTACGACTTCGACCCGGCAACCATCGAGGTGCAGCAGGGCGAGCGCGTGGTCCTCCGCGTGACGTCGACCGACCGCCTGCACGGCATCGGCATCCGGAAGTTCGGCGTGAAGGCGGAGGTGCCGAAAGGGGCGACCGTCGACGTGGAGTTCGTCGCCTCGACCGCCGGCACCTACAAGGTGCTCTGCACCGAGGAATGCGGCAAGGGGCACGACGACATGGTCGGCACCCTGATCGTGAAGGCGGTGGCGCCATGAGGCGGCGCGTCCTTCGTGCGGCGACGCTCATCGCGAGCGTCGGTCTGCTCGCCTTCGCCTCCGGGTGCGACGAGAAGCTGTCCGACATCGCTGGCCCGTCGCCCGGCCTGACGCCGACCTACTCGAGCATCGCCCAGAACATCTTCGCGAGCACCGACGGCTCGGGCCGCACGGCCTGCACGCAGTGCCACACCAATCAGGGGCGCGTGCCTGCGGCCAACCTCAATCTCCTGCCCGAGGCTGGCTATGCCCAGCTGGTCGGTGTGGCCAGCGTGCAGAAGCCGGGCGCCATTCGGGTCATCCCCGGCGACGCCGACGGCAGCTACCTGGTGCACAAGCTCGACGGGCGCGCCGACATCGTCGGCCAGCGCATGCCCCGCAACGCCGGCCCGTTCCTCACCGAGGGCCAGATGCTCATCATCCGCCGCTGGATCGACCAGGGCGCGCAGAACAACTGAGGCGCACATGAAGAACACCATCCTTGCCACGGCGCTGACGTTGATCGCCCTGGGCGCGCTGCCTGCCTCGGCGCAGGATCGCGTCGAGCCCGCACCCACGCCCAAAGCTCCCGCAGAGACGGATCCGGCCACGCCGGCCCCCGCACCCGCGGCGCCTGCCCCTGCCGGCGCGCCGGCCGACGATGCGGCGGCCGTCCAGGACGACGAGGACGACCCGGACCTCGACGTCAACCTGTCACAGCCCGATTACACGATCGTCAACCTGCCGACGACGCTGCGCATGCCGAAGGGCAAGTTCGCGATGCGGGTCACGCACCGCTTCGGGCGCCCGCTCGGCGACGGCGACTTCGGCGATCTGGCGTCGGACCTGTTCGGCCTCGACGCCGGCGGCCTCATCGGTCTCGAGTTCCGCTATGGCCTTCTGACGGGCACGCAGGTCGGGGTGCTTCGCACGAGCGATCGCACGGTGCAGTTCTTCGCGCAGCAGCAACTCGTGGCGCAGGGGGGCTCCCCGGTGGGTCTCGCCCTCAACCTCACGGCCGACGGCACCAACAACTTCCAGGACAGCTATTCGCCGGGCATCGGTCTGATCATCTCGCGCGAGATCGGCAAGCGCGGGGCGCTCTATGTCGAGCCGACCTGGGTCAACAACACCAACGTGCTGCCAGGCGAGCTCGTCGACGACAACGACTCGCTGCTGATTGGTCTCGGAGCCCGTCTGCGGGTCACGCGCCGCATGTATCTCGTGGCGGAGGCAGCACCGCGGGTCAACGGCTTCGATCCCGGATCGACAGCGGCCAGCGTCGGCGTCGAAATGCGAGCCGGTGGGCACGGCTTCCAGCTCAACGTCTCGCGCGGCCTCGGCACGACGATGGCGCAGGTGGCGCGCGGCGGATCGAGCGACGACTGGTTCATCGGGTTCAACATCGCGCGCAAGTTCTGGTAGCACGCAGGTTGGAGTCGGCGTGACGTGCGCGCGGGCGGCTGGGTGGGCGCCTGGCTCCGCACCGCGCCGCGCCGATTCCTTCAGCAGCCGGAAGGGTCGGGGTGTCCCCGCATCCTGGGCCTTCCGTGCTGCGTCTTCGTTGGCGACCCGTCGGCGGGGGCTCGTTTACGGGCCGCGTAAGCCGCTTACGTGAAGGGTAAGGCTCTCGCGATCAGACGGCCGCCGACCCGCGCCAATGGCGCTGCCGCACACGGCATGTCGTTTGCTATGGAAAGAAGTGGTTCAAGGGGGCGGCGAGATGGCCAATGGCGGTGGGTTGGGCAGCCGGCAGCCAAGCCGCAACGCCGACTTCCTTGTGTAGGAAGCGGGAGGTGCCGGGGGTGTTCCCCGGCACCCTCTTGCCTCAGCCCTGCGTATCGCTGGCGACGGCGACCGTCGCGGGGCGCAGGATGTCGTCGCCAATCAGATAGCCGGGCGCCGCCACACCGGCGACAATCCCCTCGCCGTACTGCTCGGTGATCGGGACCACGGCCACGGCTTCGTGCTGCTCGGGGTCGAACGGCTCGCCGAGCGGCTCGATGCGGCTGATGCCATACCCCGCGAACTTGTGCAGGAACTGCTGGCGTACCAGCTCGACGCCCTGCACCAGCGGGTCGGCGCTGCCGCTGGCGCGCGCCGCCGTCAGCGCGCGGTCGAGGTTGTCCACCACCTCCAGCAGATCGGCGAACACCGACCGCCGCGAGAGCTCGGCGTCGCGGCTCGCTTCCTTGCGCACGCGGGCACGCATCGCCTCGAACTCCCGCTGCGCCTCGTGCACCACCGTGATGTACTCCTGCAGCTGCGCGTCCTTCTCGGCGAGCTGCTGCTCGAGTTCCTGGACGTAGGACGGCTTCTCGAAGACCGTCGGCTCCTCGGCGGCCGGCGTGTCTTCCGTTCGCGCCCACCAGCGGCGATCGACGACCTTCACAGGCTCCTGGTCACTCATGCGTCCACCGGTTCCCTGGTCGCCGGCGCGGGCGTGCTGACGATGTCGAACGTCAGCGCACCGTTCTCGAGCCCGATGCGGACCGTGCCGCCGTGCTCGAGGCGACCGAACAGAATCTCGTCGGTCAGCGGATCGCGGACCTCCGACTGGATGATGCGGGCCAGCGGTCGCGCGCCGTACACCGCGTCGTAGCCCTTCTCGGCCAGCCACGCCCGCGCCTCGGGCTCGAGCGAGATCGCCACCCGCCGCTCGGCCAGCTGCGCCTCGAGCTGCAGGATGAACTTCTCGACGATCGTCTCGACCACCGGCGCCGTCAGGGAGCCGAAGGTGACGGTGGCATCGAGCCGGTTGCGGAACTCGGGGCTGAAGATGCGCTCCAGGGCCTGCCTGGCCCGACCCGCCGCGCCCTTGCTGCTCACGGGACCTCCGAAACCGACGAGCGTCTGGCTCATCTCGCGCGACCCGGCGTTGGACGTCATGATGAGGATGACCTGCCGGAAGTCCGCCTTGCGTCCCGTGTTGTCGGTCAGCGTGGCGTGGTCCATCACCTGCAGCAGGATGTTGAAGATGTCGGGATGCGCCTTCTCGATTTCGTCGAGCAGCAGCACGGCGTACGGATCCTTGCGGATCGCATCCACCAGCAACCCGCCCTGCTCGAAGCCGACGTAGCCCGGAGGCGCGCCGATGAGGCGGGCCACCGCGTGCTTCTCCATGTACTCCGACATGTCGAAGCGCACGAACTGGTTGCCGAGGTGAATGGCCAGCTGCTTGGCCAGCTCGGTCTTGCCGACGCCCGTCGGCCCGGTGAACAGGAAGCAGCCCGCCGGCTTGTCGGGCTGTCCCAGCCCCGCGCGAGCCCGCTTGATCGCCCGCGCCACGGCCTTCACCGCGTCGTCCTGACCGAACACGACCCGCATCAGCTGCTCTTCGAGCGTCCGCAGCCGTTCCTTGTCCGAGGCATGGGCCTGCTTGTCCGGGATGCGGGCCATGCGGGCGATGACGCGCTCGATCTCGGCCACGTCCACCGTCTGGCGAGGCACCTCCTCGGCGGGCGTGCCAGGCGTCTTCGTCGCGTCCGTGGAGGCCGCTGCGGTCCTGGTGTCGCTGCCGGCCGCCGACGGGGCCTCGCCCACCGCCGCGTCGCCCCTGGCCTCGGCTGAGGCGGGGGGCGTCGCGACGGCGGCCAGGCGCAGCATCGCGCCAGCCTCGTCGAGTACGTCGATGGCACTGTCGGGCAGGCGGTAGTCACGCAGGTGACGACCGGCCAGCTTGGCGGCTGTCTCGACCGCCGCGTCGGTGTACGTGACGTGGTGGTGGTCTTCGTAGCGGCTGCGGAGGCCCTTGAGGATCGTCACGGTCTCGTCGACCGACGGCTCCTCGATGACCACCTTCTGCAACCGGCGGGCGAGGGCGCGGTCCTTCTCGACCTGCTTGAACTCCTCGAACGTCGTCGCGCCGATGACGCGGATGTCGCCGGCGCTCAGCACCGGCTTGATCAGGGTCGCCAGGTCCATCGTGCCGCCGGTGGTGGCGCCAGCGCCCACCGTGCTGTGCATCTCGTCGATGAAGAGAATCGGCTTGGGCCGCTTGGCCAGCGCGCTCACGACGGCCTTGAAACGCTCTTCGAAGTCGCCGCGGAAGCGCGTGCCCGCCAGCAGGGCCGTGGCATCCAGCGAGTAGACCTCGGCGTCCTTCAGCACGGCCGGGACGTCGTCCTGCAGCAGGCGCTGGGCGAGGCCTTCGGCGAGGGCGGTCTTGCCGACGCCAGGCTCGCCGACGAACATCGGGTTGTTCTTGCGCCGACGGCAGAGGATTTCCATCGTCCGCTGCACCTCGGTGGCGCGGCCCACCAGCGGGTCGAGCACGCCCGTGCGGGCCTTCTGCGTCAGGTTGACGGCGTAGGCGTCCAGCGGCGTCCGGGACGTGGACGACCCCTCTTCGCCCTGGCCTGCCGCCGCCGGTCGCTCCTCGCCCCCCGGCTCGTCGGGTGTCGGCACCTTGGCGATGCCGTGGCTGATGTAGTTCAGCACGTCGAGGCGCGTGACGCCCTGGCCTTCGAGCAGCTGCGCGGCGTACGACCGATTCTGCTGGAGCAGAGCGGCCAGCAGATCGCCAGCCTGCACCTCGCTCTTGCCGGCGCTCTGGACGTGGAGCACGGCGGTCTGCAGGGCGCGGCGGAACGCCAGCGTCTGCTCGGGTTCCTTCTGGGCGCCCCGGGGGAACTGCTCGATGTTCTGCTGCAGGAACTTGTCGAGCTCGGAGCGCAGCCGGGGCAGATCGGCCCCGCAGGCCGCGAGGATGCGTTCGGCCTCGGTGTCGTGCGCCAGCACGTAGAGGAGATGCTCGAGCGTCAGGTGGGTGTGGCGGCGTGACGTCGCTTCGCGATACGCCACTCCCAGCAACAGCTCGACGGATGCACTGAACATGCGGATTACTCCTCTTCCAGGCTCGCCCTCAGCGGGAAGCCGTTCTGCCGCGCGAGATCGTGCACGGCCTCGACCTTCGTCTCGGCCACCTCGAAGGTGTACACGCCGCACAGACCCTTTCCCTGCGTATGCACCTGCATCATGATGCGGAACGCCTCGGCAGGGGTCCGGTGGAACACCGTCTCGAGAACCTCGACGACGAAGTCCATCGTCGTGTAGTCGTCATTGATCAGCAGGACCTTGAAGCGCGCGGGCTCCTTCGTCTGCTTCTCGGTGCGCTCGAGGACGAGGTCGCCCGTCTTCTGTCGTGTGTCGCTCATCGACGTGCTGACCGGCCCCACCGGCGTGCACTGGGCCCGGATCGCGGCTGGCTGATCTCCCCCACCAGTATACGGACGCTGCCGCTGGCCCGCCGGGCGAATGGGCAGGGGTGGGGAATGCCGCGATGCTGAATGCCGGAATGCCGGTCGCTTTCCACCTTGGCCGTCCGGCCTTCCGCCTTCCGCCTTCCGCCTTCGACCTTCGGCCGTCGGCATGCGGCATTCGGCATCGCAGCATTGCGATAATGCGTCCATGCAGGTTCTCGCCCACCAGCTTCGCTATGCCGACGGGGTGTTTCGCGGCACCCCGGGGGTGATCGCCACGGCGGTCCTCGAAGGGCCCTCGGGCATCGCCCTGATCGACCCCGGCCCTTCCAGCGATCTGGCCGCCCTCGAGGCCGACCTGGCCTCCGGCGGCCTGTCGCTGGACGACGTGAAGGCGGTGCTGCTGACGCACATCCACCTGGACCATGCCGGGGCGACCGGCACGATCGTGCGGCGCCGGCCCGACTGTCGCGTGTTCGTGCACGAGCGCGGCGCGCGGCACATGGTGGCGCCCGAGAAGCTGATCGCGAGCGCCACCCAGATCTACGGCGACCAGATGGGCCCGCTGTGGGGGGAGTTCGCCGCCGTGCCCCAGGCCAACCTGCAGGTCCTGCACGGCGAGGAGCGCCTGACGGTGGCGGGACACGACCTGGAGGTCGCCTACACCCCCGGGCACGCCCAGCACCACGTGAGCTACTTCCATCGCGCCTCGCGCATCGCCTTCGTCGGTGATACCGGTGGCTGCCGTACCCCGGCCATGGCCACCGTGATGCCGCCGACGCCGCCGCCCGACATCGACGTCGTCCTGTGGCAGGCCAGCGTGGCGCGGATCCTCGCCTGGCAGCCGGAGGCGTTGTTCCTGACCCACTTCGGCCCGGTGACGCCCGTGGCGGCCCATCTGGGCGCCCTGCTCGACCGGCTCGAGGTCATGCAGCAGATCGCCCGCGGCCTGCTTGGCGAGGCGTCGCTGACGGAGGCGGACCGCGAGGCGCGCTTCGTGGAGGAACTGCGGCGGATGTTCCGCCAGCAGCTCACGGACGTGGAACTGCGCCGGCTCGAACTCGGCGTCCCCTTCGGCATGTGCTGGGGTGGCTTGGCTCGCGCCTTGCGGAAGTAGCCGTCGGCCGCCACGTGAGGTCGACTCGCCCGCGAGGAGGCCGCCGACCTGACGGGTAGGGCCCGTTCTCCGAACGGGCCGTCACGATCGCGTCTCCACGGTGACGTCGGTTCTTGCGGTGACGGCCGGCTCGGAGAGCCGGCCCTACCCAGGAGAGCCGGCCCTGCCCAG
>NZ_JALHPM010000076.1:0-29853 GCF_022842525.1 Luteitalea sp. | reverse complement strand
GCCCTGCACGAGGCGGGTGCCGCCGCGCCGCCGGTGACCGGCTCGGGCGATGGCGCAGCGTCGCTCTGGACGCGGCTGGTGGACGCGACACACTGGCCCGAGCAACGTGTGCTCGTCCTCACCACGCCCGGCGGCCTCACCGTACTGGCGGACCAATTGGCCACAGCCGGGGCGCGCGTCGAGGTGGTCGAGGCCTACGCCATGCGCCCGCGCGCTGCGGCCGACATCCGACACGACTGGGCCATCGCCCCTCCGGACGCGGTGGTCGTCACCAGCCCGCGCTCGGCCGACGTGCTCGTGGGTGCGATTGGGGCGGCCGCACTCGACAGTCCGTGGGTCGTCGCCATCGGCGACACCACCTCGGAGAGGCTGCGCGGTCTCGCCATTCCGCACGACGTGGCCCCGACCGCCGACCTCGATCGACTGGCGCCGTGGCTCGAGTCGCGGCTCCAGGCCGCGGAGGTGACGTCATGATCCAGGAGACCGCAGCCGCTATCGACACGCTCGACCGCACGTTCGTCGAGTGCAGCGCGCTGGGCTTCCAGTCGATGCTGACCTCGGTGATGGCCATTGCCTGCTATGTGCTCTGGCGTCGTCAGCGCGGCAGCTACTTCCTGACCTGGTCGGCGGCCTGGAGCGTGTACGTGATTCGCCTCGCCTGCATGTCGGCGTTCCTCGTACGCCGCGACTTAGTCTGGCTGTTCCTGCACCAGGCCGCCACCGGCGTCAGCGCGCTGCTGCTGCTGGCGGCCGCGCTGCAGTTTTCGCGCGGCTTCCAGCTGCGCGCCTGGCACGCGGTGGCGATCCCGCTGTCGGTGCTGTGGGCGTGGATCACGATCTACGGCATGGGCAGCATGCTGGTCGCCGGCATCAGCGCCACAGCGCTGCTGTCGAGCGTGACTATCGCCACCGGGGTGATCTTCTGGCGGGCGCGCGGCCAGGTGTCGAGCGGTGCGGCCCGGGTGCTGGCGGTGGTGTTCGTGCTGTGGGGCCTGCACCATCTCGACTACCCCCTGTTGCGCGGGTTTGGCGCGGCCGTCCTGTACGGCGTGTTCGCCGACGTCCTCTTCCTGTTCGCGATTGGCCTGGGGCTGCTGTTCATCGTGCTCGGCGCCGAGCGTGAGCGACTGGCGGCGCGCACCGCCGAACTCGAGCAGCTCACACGACTGATGCTCCGGGTGCAGGAAGACGAGCGGCGACGCATCGCTCGCGAACTGCACGACGAGGCCGGCCAGGTGCTAACCGCGGTGAAGATCGAACTCGAACTCGACGGCCGGGCCGAGGCCGGTGCGCTTGTCGGCCGCGCGCTCAGCCAGGTCCGCGACCTCAGCAACCTGCTCCGCCCGTCGGTGCTCGACGACCTCGGCCTGCCAGCTGCCCTGCGCGCGCTGGTCGACGACTTCTCGACCCGAACCCGGGTGCTGGTGCACCTCGACGTCGACGGCATCGCGCGGCCGCTGCCGCCAGATGTCGACGTCGTGATCTACCGCGTCGTCCAGGAGGCGCTGACCAACGTGGCCCGTCACGCGCAGGCCAGCGAGGTGCGCGTGCAGGTGGCGGCCGGGCCGACCTCGGTGCAACTGTCGGTCGAGGACAACGGCCAGGGCGCACCGGCGCAGGCCACGCCGCACATGGGCTGGCTCGGCATGCGCGAGCGCGTCACGGCGCTGGGCGGACACCTGAACATCGGCAGTGGCACCGGTCCCGGGCTGCGTCTCGACGCCGATATCCCGGTCGGAGAGCACGCGTGACCACCCGTGCCGTTCGCGTGCTGCTGGCCGACGACCACACGCTGGTGCGGGCTGGCATCCGCCGCATCCTCGAGTCACAGCCGGGCATCGAGGTGCTGGCCGAGGCCGCCGACGGCGCCGGTGTGCTGGACCTAGTGCAGACACACGATGCCGACGTGCTGGTGCTCGACCTAAAGATGCCCGGGCTCGACGGCATCGACGTGCTGCGCGCGGTGAAAGCGGCGCACCCGGCAGTGAAGGTGGTGGTGGTCACGATGTTCGAGGCTCGCGAGTACGTGGCGCGGGCGATGAGGCACGGCGCCGACGCCTACCTGCTCAAGGACTCGGCGGTGCAGGACCTGGTGGCGGCCATCGACGCGGTCACAGCGGGCAGTTCCTACTTCAGCCCGGCGATCCAGGTGCAGATGGCCGAGTTGCTGCGCGGCGAAGCTGCCGCACCGTCCGGCGCGCAGTTGCTGACCAATCGCGAACGCGAAGTACTGGCCTGGCTCGCTCGCGGTCTGTCCAGCAAGGAAGTCGCCGCTCAGCTCGACATCAGCGTGCGCACCGTCGAGACCCACCGAGCCAACCTCATGCAGAAGCTCGGCGTGAAGTCGGTGGCGCTGCTCATTCAGGTGGCACTGCGCGAAGGACTGCTCGACCCGCCGGCCTCTCCGTAGTTCTACGGATGGCCCATCGGTAGTCTTGCGAATTGTCCGCATTCGCGGCGGGGCGTACGCTCGTGGTCAGCGTCGTCCATGTCCGACCTTCCGCATTGTCCTCATCAGGCCGTTTGCGCAGCGCAGCCGGCGCGCTTCGAGGCCGTCGCCACGTTCAGCGGCCTGGCCGCGCTGCGGGCACTCAGCCTCAGCCAACGAGCCGTCGGTCTGGCCACGCTGTCGCGCCACGCGATGGGCGCCGACACAGGGGCCGCCCTGCACGCGCGGCTCACCGAGATGGGCGTCGAGTCGCTGGTGCTGACCACCTGCAATCGCACCGAACTCTACTGGCGCGCCCGGCTGCCCGGAGACGACGAGACGGTGACGCGCGCGTTCGCGGACGCCACCGGAGACCGCGAGCATTGGGTGCTGGTCAGTGGACCCGCGGCCGCTCACCACCTGTTCCGGGTCTGTGCCGGCCTCGAGTCGCTGGTTCTCGGCGAAGCTGAAATTCTTGGCCAGGTGCGCGCCGCCCTGGAGGCGTGCGCGGGTGCTGGTTCGTTCCTGCAAGGGGTGGCCCAGGCGGCGCTGCGCGCGGGTCGTATGGCGCGGGCCGAAACCGCAATCGGCGTGGGCGCGCTGTCGGTGGCCTCCGCCGGAGTCCAGGTGATAGCGCGCGCGCTGCCGCTGGCCGCCAGCCGCGTGCTGATTGTCGGGGCCGGCGCCACTGGCGTGAAGGCAGGCCGCCATCTGCGCAAGCTCGGGGTTGGCGAGCTGATCGTCGCCAACCGGACGCAGTCGCGGGCCGACCAGGTGGCCGCCAGCTTCGACGCGCGCAGCATCGCCATGGACCAGTTGCCCGGCACGCTCGCCACCGTCGACGCCGCCATCATCGCAGTGCACGGCGACCGGCCCCTGCTCGGCCTCGACACGCTCCGCGCGGTCACTGCGCAGCGCGAGCAGCCGCTGGTCCTCGTCGATTTGAGTATGCCCGCCGCAGTCGCCGCTGGCGAAGTCGCGGGCCTCACCCACGTGACACTCGCCGGATTGCAGCGGGAGGTCGAACGGCAGCGCGACCGTCGCGCGACGGAAATCCCGAAGGTCGAGGCCGTGCTCGACCGCGAGATGCGGCATCTGCAGTCGTGGGCGCGGCATCAGGCGATGCGGCCACTGGTCTCCGACCTCCGCCGCAAGGTTGAAGAAATTCGCCGCACCGAGCTGGCACGCGCACAGAACGAGCTGCCGGACGCACTGCCGACCGACGTGGCCGTGCTCGACCGTCTGAGCCGCCGGCTCCTCGAGCAGGTGCTGGCCATCCCGCTCGCCGCGATGGCATCTGGCGAAGCGCCGCTAGATGCCAGCCAGGCGCGTTATCTGCGACGGCTGTTCGCGCTCGGGCCGGAGGCCTGACTGTGGCGACCTGCCGTATCGGAACCAGAGGCAGCGCGCTGGCGCTGTGGCAGGCGCGGCACATCGCCGCGCGCCTGGCGGCGCTGCAGCCCGCCCTCGCGATTGACATTGTGGAGATCGTCTCGACCGGCGATCAGGTGATGGACGTGCCACTCTCGGATGTCGAGGGCACCGGCTTCTTCACCTCGACCATCGAACGCGCGCTGCTCGATGGTCGCGTGGACGTCGCAGTCCACAGTCACAAGGACCTGCCCGTGGCCGCCACCGCGGGTCTTCGCGTCGCGGCCGTCCCCGCCCGAGGACCCGTGCAGGACGTGCTCTGCGCGCGTGGCGGGCTGACCCTCGCCACGCTTCCTCCGGGTGCCCGCGTCGGCACCTGCAGTGCACGCCGCACGGCCCAGGTGCGAGCGATTCGCGACGACCTCGACCTGCGGCCGCTCCGCGGCAACGTCCCCACCCGCGTCGGCCGGGTCACCGGCGGCGAGCTCGACGCCATCATCCTGGCGCATGCCGGGCTCGATCGACTCGGCCTGCAGGACCACATCACCGAGACGTTCAGCATCGCGGCCATGCTGCCGGCGCCGGCGCAGGGCGCGCTGGCCGTGCAGTGCCGGGCTGCCGACGTGGAGCTGGCAGTGCAGCTGGCGGCCCTCGACGATCGCGATACCCGGCAGGCGGTGGAGGCGGAGCGAACAGTGCTGCATGCGCTCGGCGGGGGCTGCTCGGTGCCGGTCGGCGCGCTCGCCGTGAGCGACGACGGACGCCTCACCCTGCGCGCCGGTGTGTTCGCCCTCGACGGTAAGCGGGTCGTGCGCGCCGATGCCGTCGATACCGACCCGACGGCGGTCGGCGAGGCCGTGGCGCGCCGTCTGCTCGACGAGGGTGCAGGCGCGATTCTGGCGGAGTTCGAGAAGAGCACGCGCCTCGACTGGCCACAGCCGTGGGGAGCCGAGGCATGAGCGAACACTTCCACCGCGGCCGGCGCCTTCGACGCACCGCTGGGGTACGTGCGATGGTCCGTGAAACGCGACTGTCGGCCGATCAGCTGGTGGCGCCGCTGTTCGTCTGCGCCGGCGACCAGTGGCGTGAACCGATCGCCTCGATGCCCGGTCAGGCGCGCTTGTCCCCGGACCTGGCCGCCGCGGAAGCCGCCGAACTCTTCGCGTTGGGTGTCGGCTCGGTGCTGCTGTTCGGCATCCCCGCCAGCAAGGATGCCGAGGGCAGCGGCGCGTGGGATGCGCAGGGGCCGGTCGCCGAGGCGATTCGCCGCATCAAGATTGCGGCGCCGGCAATGACCGTGTGGGCTGACATCTGCTTGTGCGAGTACACCGACCACGGCCACTGCGGGCTGGTCGACGCGTCCGGCGTCGACAACGACGCCACCCTGCCGCTCCTGGCACGGGCCGCAGTAACCGCGGCGCGTGCCGGTGCCGACGTGATTGCCCCGTCCGACATGATGGACGGCCGCGTCGCCGCCATTCGCACCGCGCTCGATGCCGAGGGCTTTGCGGACAGGTTGATCGTCTCCTACGCGGTGAAGTACGCGTCGGCATTCTATGGGCCGTTTCGCGACGCCGCCGGCTCCACGCCCGCGTTCGGCGATCGCCGCGCCTACCAGATGGATCCGGCCAACGTCCGCGAGGCCCTCCGCGAAGCAGCCGCCGACGTCGCCGAGGGGGCCGACATGGTGATGGTCAAGCCGGGCCTGCCCTACCTCGATGTCATCCGTGCCGTTCGCGACCACGTCGATGTGCCAATGGCCGCCTACCAGGTGTCGGGCGAGTACGCCATGCTCCACGCCGCTGCCGAGCGCGGATGGCTCGATCTGCCGCGCGCCATGCACGAGTCCACCATCGCGCTGCGCCGCGCCGGCGCCGACGTCGTCATTACCTACTTCGCGCGGGCCCTGGCGCTGGCGCTACGCGACGCCGGGCCGTCGCGCGCGGGAGACGCCTGAATGCCGTTCGCCACCACCGTCGGGGGACAGTCGTGGATCGCCCGCGCCCGCCACGTGACGCCAGGCGGCGTGCACTCGCCCGTGCGCGCGTTCGGCTCGGTGGGCTGCGAGCCGCTCGCCATCGCCAGCGCGCGCGGCGCCACGGTGGTGGACGTCGAGGGCCGCACGTTCATCGACTGCATCGGCGCCTGGGGCCCGGCCCTGCTCGGCCACGCGCATCCCGCCATTGAGTCGGCGGTGGTGGATGCCGTCCGCCGTGGCCTGATCTTCGGGCTGGCGTCGCCCGGTGAAGTGGAACTCGCCTCGCGCATCGTCTCGCGGCTGCCCAGCTGCCAGATGGTCCGCTTTACGGTCTCGGGCACCGAGGCCACGATGAGCGCGGTGCGGGTTGCGCGCGCGGCCACGGGACGTGCGGTGGTGGTCAAGTTCGCGGGTGGCTATCACGGCCATGCCGATGCCTTCCTGGTGGCTGCCGGCTCCGGCGCTGCCACGCTCGGCATTCCCGACTCGCCCGGCGTGTCGGAGGCCGTGTCGCGCGACACCGTGGTGGCACGCTTCAACGACCTCGCCAGCGTCGATGCCTGCTTCGCGGCCACCCCTGGGCAGGTCGCCGCGGTCATCGTCGAGCCGGTGGTCGGCAACATGGGTTGCGTGCCCCCGGAGACGGGCTTCCTCGAAGGCCTGCGCCGGCGTTGCACCGAGCACGGTGCGGTGTTGATCTTCGACGAGGTCATGACGGGCTTCCGCGTGTCGCGCGGCGGCGCCTCCGAGCGCTACGGCGTCGCGCCAGACCTCGTCGCGATGGCCAAGGTGCTTGGCGGCGGGATGCCGCTGGCGGCATTTGGCGGCCGACGATCGCTGATGCAGCTGGTGGCGCCGGCAGGTCAGGTGTACCAGGCTGGCACCTACGCGGCGCATCCCGTGTCGGTGGCTGCCGGCCTGGCGATGCTCGACGCCATCGACGCCGAGCCCGGACTGTACGACGCGCTCGAACGACGCGGCGCCCAGCTCGAAGCCGGGCTGCGGCGTGCTGCCGAGACCGCCGGCGTGCCGGTCGCAGTCCAGCGCGTGGGATCGATGTTCACTGTGTTTTTCAGCGCGGGGCCCGTTCGCTCGTGGGACGACGCGGCGCACGTGGACCGCGCGGCCTTCGGCCGGTTCTTCCGCGCCATGCTGGCACGGGGCGTGCTGCTGCCGCCTTCAGCCTTCGAAGCGGCCTTCCTCTCGCTCGCGCACGACGAGGCGGTCATCGCCACCATCATCACGGCGGCCGAGTCCGCCTTTCGCGAGGCCCGCGCATGAACGACCGTTTTCTCCGAGCCTGCCGGCGCCAGCCGGTGGACCGCACGCCGTTGTGGATCATGCGGCAGGCGGGCCGCTACCTGCCCGAGTACCGGGCGCTGCGCAAGGACGTCGACTTCCTCACCGTCTGCAAGACGCCGGAACTGGCCGTCGAGGTCTCGCTGCAGCCGCTGCGGCGCTTTCCGCTCGACGCCTCGATCATCTTCTCGGACATCCTGCTGCCACTCGAGGCGCTCGGCTGCCGCATGACTTTCAACCCGGGCCCGAAGCTGGCCGAGCCGATCCGCACGCGTGCCCAGGTCGATGCTCTCGACGCACGTCCAGCGGCCGAGGTGGTGCCCTATGTGGCCGAGGCGGTGTCCATGCTGCGGCGCGAACTGGACGGCAAGACGCCGGTGATTGGCTTCTGCGGCGCGCCGTTCACGCTGGCGGCCTACCTGGTGCAGGGTGAGGGCAAGGAAGGGTTCGGCGCGGTCAAGACCATGCTGTATCGCGAGCCCGGCACGCTCGAGCGGCTGCTCGAGACACTGACGGCGGCCATGACCGACTACCTGCGCCTGCAGATTGGCGCCGGGGCGCAGGCGGTGCAGATTTTCGACTCGTGGGCTGGACTGCTGGCCCCCGCGCAATACGAACCCTTCGCCCTGCGCTGGGTCCGCGCCATCCTCGCCGGCGTGCGTGACCTCGGCGTGCCGGTCATCTACTTCGTCAACGGCGCGCCGCACCTGCTCGAAGCGGCCGCGACCTCGGGCGCGGACGTGTTGGGCATCTGCTGGCGCACGCCGATCGACGTCGCCGCCGCGCGCGTGGGACCGTCGCTGGCGCTGCAGGGCAACCTCGATCCGCACGCGTTGTTCGCCGACCCCACCGAAGTGACACGGCTGGCCACTGACGTGCTCGACCGGATGACGGGCCGCGCCGGCCACATCATGAACCTCGGGCACGGCATCCTGCCGGAGACACCCATCCCCAGCGTCGAGGCGCTGGTGGCGGCGGTACACGCCCATACTGGCCGCGACGCCGCGGTGGCGGCCCAGTCATGAGCGACGACTCCGCGCGCGCCACGATGGCCAGCCTGCTGGCGCGCTACGACAAGCCGGGGCCGCGCTACACCTCGTATCCGACGGCCGTCGAGTTCCACGATGACATCGACCACGGGGCGTATGTCGAGGCGCTCGCGCGCGCCGATGCCCAGCCAGGCGACCCGCTCTCGCTCTACGTCCACCTGCCCTTCTGCGAGGAGCGCTGCGCCTACTGCGGCTGCAACGTGGTCATCACCAAGCATCGGGACGTGACCGATCGCTATCTCGACTATCTCGATCGCGAAATCGATCTGATGGCCGCGCACCTGCCGCATCGTCGTCAGGTGTCGCAGCTGCACTGGGGCGGCGGCACCCCGACCTTCTATACGGCGCCGCAGCTGGCACGGGTGTTCGCAGGCATGGCACGGCACTTCAAGTTCACCGCCGATGCGGAGATCGGCGTCGAGATCGACCCGCGCGTCACCTCGTTCGAGCAGCTCGACACGCTGCGGCGACTCGGCTTCAACCGTCTGTCGATGGGCGTGCAAGACTTCGCGCCAGAGGTGCAGCAGGCCGTCAACCGCATCCAGAGCTACGAGATGACCAAGGGTCTGGTGGACCATGCCCGCGCGCTCGGCTTCCGCTCCATCAACCTCGACCTCATCTACGGCCTCCCCTACCAGACGCTTGAGGGCTTCGGCCGCACGCTCGACCAGGTGGTGACGCTGCGGCCCGAGCGGGTGGCGGTCTACTCGTTTGCGTTCGTGCCGTGGATGAAGGCGCACATGAAGCACCTGCCCGAGGACTCGCTGCCCGCGCCCGACCTCAAGCTGGCGCTGCTGGCGCAGGCACAGCTGGCCTTCGGCGATGCCGGCTACCGCCAGATTGGCATGGATCACTTCGCGCTGCCCGAGGACGAACTGGCGCGGGCCCTCGACGCCCACGTGCTCCACCGCAACTTCATGGGCTACACCGTGCAGTCGGCGCGGGACATGCTGGCGCTGGGCATCTCGGCCATCGGGGACGTGCAAGGCACGTTCGTTCAGAACACCAAGAAGCTCAACGAGTACTACGCGGCCCTCGACGCCGGCCGCTTCCCGGTGGAGCGTGGCTACGCGCTCGACGAAGACGACGAGATCCGGCGCGTCGTGATCACCACGCTGATGTGCAACGGGCGACTCGACATCGATGAGGTGGAGCGACGCTTCGGGCTGCGCTTCGACCAGTATTTCGCGGCGGAGCTGGCGGAACTGACCGCGCCCGAGTCGCCCCAGGCCGACGGGCTGGTGCGAGTCGGCCCCGCCCTCATCGAGGTCACGCCCCTCGGCCGGACCTTCGTCCGCAACATCTGCATGGTGTTCGACCGCTACCTGCGCGCGCGCACCTCGGGCAGCAAACCGGTCTTCAGCCGCACCGTATGACGACGCCCACGGTGGTGGTGATTGGCGGCGGCACTGCCGGCTTGGCGGTGGCCTTCACCCTGCGCGAGTACGCGCGCCGCCGCGGTGAGCCACTGTCGCTGACGCTGCTCGAGGCCGCCCCGCAGATCGGCGGCCATGCCCAGACGCACGAAACGCCGGACGGCTTCGTGGTGGAGGCGGGACCGAACGGCTTCCTCAACCGGGAACCCCACACGCTGGCCCTCATCGACGCGCTCGGCCTGACCGATCGCCTGGTCGAGGCCCGGCCAGAATCGGCCCGGCGCTTCATCGTCCGGGGTGGACAACTGCGTGAGGTCCCGACCGGACCCGCGTCCCTCGTCACCACCGATGCCCTGTCGTGGCAGGCCAAGCTGCGGCTGATGGCCGAACCGTTCGCCGCCGGACCGCCCGCCGGCGTGGACGAAACGGTACATGCCTTCGCGACCAGACGCATCGGCCACGAAGCCGCGGAGATGCTGGTGGACGCCGCCGTATCGGGTATCTCGGCCGGCGACAGCCGCTGCCTGTCGGTGCGCGCGCAGTTTCCGACGATGGCCGAGATGGAACGTGAGCACGGCGGACTGGTCCGCGCAATGTTCGCCCGGCGCGGACGGCGGCAAGGTCCGTCACGCCTGCTCAGCTTCGACCGTGGCATGGGCGTGCTCACCCGGACGCTGGCCGCGCGTCTGGCCGACGCGGTGCGCGTCAACTCGCCCGCGCAGTCGGTGCGACGAGACGGCGACGAATGGCGAGTCGTCCTTCGCGACGGTCGCGCCGTGGCGGCCGACCATGTCGTGTTCAGCCTGGCCGCGCGCGCGACAGCGCCGCTCGTCGAGGATCTCGACAGCGCCTGGGCCGCGTCGCTGCGCGCGACCGAATATGCCGGGCTGGCCGTGGTCGCACTCGGCTACCGGACGTCGGAACTGCCTCGCTCGCTCGAGGGCTACGGATACCTCGTCACCCGGCCAGAGCAGTTGTCGACGCTCGGCGTGGTCTGGGAATCGTCGCTGTTCCCCGGACGCGCTCCAGAGGGCCACGCACTGTTGAGGGTGATGCTCGGCGGCAGCCGACGGCCCGATGTCCTCGATCTCGCCGATGCACCGCTCGTGACGCTCGCCCGCCGGGAACTCCACCGCGTGATGGGCCTCGAGGCCGAGCCGCGCCTGACCCGGATCTTCCGTTGGCCCGGCGCCATCGCGCAATACACCGTTGGCCACCTCGAGCGGCGTGCGCAGGTGATGGCACAGGCGGCCCGCCACCCGGGCCTCTGGCTGTGTGGCACGTCCTACGACGGCGTCTCGTTCAACCACGCCGTGCGCAGCGCGCGGCTGACCGCAGGCGCCCTCGCCGACGCTGTCTGGCAGCACGCCCCCGCCGACACGCTCGACGAGGTTGGCGCCGGCACTTCGCGACACCGACACTGACCATGCCGACCCGACACGTCGTCCTCGTGACCTACGGCGAGCCGCCGACGGCGAGCTTCGTCGATCAACTCGTCTATTCCTGGCGTATCCTGCTGGGTCTCACCCGCAAGGTGGACGCCATCCCACGGCCGCTGCTGCCGATGATTGCCCTGGCCAGGGCTCGCGGGCGCCGCGCCATGTGGCGCGAGCATGACTACAAGTCGCCTCTCGAGCCCATCACGACGCGGCAGGCGCAGGTGCTGCGCGATCTGCTGGCTGCGGACCTCTCCGGCGATTCATGGCGCCTGCAGGTAGCCTACGAGTACCGGGCGCCGCTGCTGGCCGATGTGCTACGCCACATTCCCGCGCACGAGCCGGTCTGGGTGGTACCGCTGTATGCCGCCGACTCGGCGTTCACGCACGACTTGTCGCGCGAGGCGGCGAGTACGCGCTCCGGGCCGGTGTCGGTGCTCGGGGCGCTGTCGGCCGATCGGCTCGCCGACATCTCGGCGGCCCACGTCCTGGAGCACGCCGCCGGGGAGCCGGGCTGGCTCGGCGACGACGTGGCGCTGGTACTGGCCGCGCACGGCACGGTGCTCGCCCCACCCACGCCGATTGAAACCGGCCTGGTCGCGACCGAGGCGCTGTGCCAGGCCGTCCGCAGCCGTCTCGCCCCGCACTTCGGCCTGGTGGTCAACGGCTGGCTCAATCACACGCGTGGCGGCAAGTGGACCGAGCCGCCCATCGAGGAGGCGCTGGCGCAGGTGGTAGCCGCCGGCTACTCGCGCGTCGTCTACTATCCATACGGCTTCCTCGGTGACAACGCCGAAAGCGAACTGGAAGGCCGCATCGCGCTGGCCGCTGCGCCGGCGCTCACCGCGAAGCACCTGCCGTGCCTGAACGACTCCCCGCGGCTGCTCGACCTGCTGGCGCAGCAAGTACGGCAGTGCGTTGATCGTTGTGCCCCCGCGCCAGGAACCACGGGCGATGTCGGCTGCTATCGGCTCTGCACGCCTGGGGCGGTGGCGCGCACCGCGTGTGCGATCTGCGCGTTGCCCGCTGGCGCCGCCTCGTCTTTGGTCGATCGGCCAGGCCAGCAGATCGCGGTGACCCACGCGCACCCGTGACATGTCGGGGAGAGCCGAACGAGTCAGGTGCGTGAGGGGGCGGACTGGTCGCTGAGTCGACGCTGACAACCGCGTTCGAAGCACTGCTCCAGCGCTGATGTGAGGACGATCACCTCATCGCCGACCTGAGCGCTTTCTCAATCGCATCCGTGGACGGAACTCCGCCCGCATAGAGTCGTCAGGTCGGGGAGGGGATCGGGGGCGTTGGCTCGGGCATGGCGAAGAGGTCACGGTTGTTATAGAGCACCGTCGGCGTGCCGTAGCCGCGTCGTGCGTCGCCGTCCGCCAGGGTGTCTGCATCGATGACGGCGTAATCCGCCGGCGCACCGAGCCGGTCGAGAGCCGCATCGAGCCGGGTGCGCATCGTCGCGGTATTGGCGCAGCCGTCCCTGGTAAGGAACACGAGCGGACCCGGTGGCAATGCCTGCGTTCGTCCGCCAGCGTTGGAACTGGCGGCCGCCAGCACCATCGTGACGGTTACGAGCGACAGGACTCTGACCGTGGCGTGGTGACCCATGCGGTAAGCTTACGGGCCGTACCAAGGTACGGAGTCAACCACATGACCCACTCCACGCTCACGATCGGCGCGCTGGCGGCACAGGCAGGCGTCAACGTCGAAACCATCCGGTTCTATCAGCGGAAGGGGATCTTGCCCGTGCCTCCGCGGCCAGAGCGCGGCGTGCGCAGCTACTCCAGTGAACACGTAGACCGCGTGCGGTTCATCAAGGCAGCCCAGTCGTGGGGTTTCACGCTCAGCGACGTGGCGGACCTGCTGCGCCTTCACGATGGCATGGCGTGCGACGCAACCAGGCGGATTGCCGAAGATCGGCTCGCGGTCGTCACCGATCGAATGCGCGAGCTGCGCAACGTCGCTGGAGCCCTTCGCAGAGCGATCGCTGAGTGCCGGACTCGGCGCGGGCGCGTGTCGTGCCCACTTATCGCATCAGTACGGCGTTCTGGGCTGGCCGCGCGGAGCCGCTGTCGTTGATTCGGCCAAGTGGCGCCGATGACACCTCAAGCTGGACGCGGACGCTCAGCATGGGAGTCAGGCCGGCGCAAGAATCTGCAGCCGGCGGGCGTTCTTATGAGCAAGCGGCGGGAGCCGTCACGCCGGAGGTGTGTTTGGCGGAGAGGGTGGGATTCGGACTGCGTCCAGTTGTTGAAAACAAAGACCTTACGGGCTTTCCGCTTCCTCTGGATCCGCCAGAACTGCTCGAAAGCCGAGATGGACGCACGTATTGCGCACGTGGCGCCACATACCTTGTGTATATGGCGTCGGCGCCCTGGGTTGGTACGGGCGTACAGACCGGGCAACTGACCCACCGCCAGGCGCGTGGCCCGACTCGCACGTTTTGCGTGAGCACGCAGGCGAACGGCGTCAGCGGCCGGCCTTCGCGCGGCCGGCGGCGATCGCGGCAAACGCCGCGTCGTTCCTCGTCTGCATCGTGAAGACGGAGAAGCCCTGCTTCGTCAACGCCTCGACCTCGGCCGCCGTGTTCGCGGGGTGGCTGCACGCCACCTTGAACTCGCGGCAGGCGGAGGCGATGGCGGCGACGCCGGCGTCGAACGCCGGGCGATCGAGCACGCGAGAGCCGTCTGCGGCGGTCGTCGAGTAGACGCCGCGCAACGTGCCGGCGCCGACGACGATCACCGTAAGGCCAGGGACGGCGGCGATCTCGCGCACCCGGGCGATGCCCTCGCGGCTCTCGACGATGGCCCACAGCACCAGTTCGCCGTCCTTCACGAGCGGCCACGGCTGCGCGCGCCGTCGGTACTCCTCCTCGCTGACGCCCCAGTACGCGGCCGCAAGACCCACGCCGTCCTCCGGCCTCGTGCCCCCCTGCGCCCTGAAGCGCATCGCCGCCAGCGCGGTCCGGACCTCTTCGGGTGACTCCACCTCCTGCAGCATCACGCCGGCGTGCCCGAGGTTGAGTTGTTCATGGATACGGCTTACAGCGAGCGCCTGGTCGGTGTGGAGGATCGGCACTTTCGCCAGGATCGGATGAGTGCGGACGGACGCGCCGGCGCGCAACAGCGCGCCGACGAATCCCATGAAGCGGTCGGCCTGGGCCGACGAGTAGTTGGTGTAGGTGAAGTCCGCGCGCCGATACGCCGCGGTCTCTTCGGCCGCCGACATCAGTGACGGAAGCGGAAGCGGAGGCGGCGCCTCGACGGGCGCCGCCCCAGGCGGTGAGGGCCGCTGGCGCCCAGCCGCGATGGCCGCATGCGTGATGCCGAAGACCGGCGCCCCTTGCTCGTGGAGCGCGATCATCGGATTCAGCCCACCGCCGGCCGTCGTGGCTGCTTGCGGCGCGACCAACCATACGGCCGCCGTCGCGGCCAGGATCCCGCGTGCATGCATCGTGTGACTCCGTGGCGCGACGCCTGTCACGCCGTGACAGACATTACTTCGGCGGCCCGCTCGACGTCACGGGCCGGCGTTCCGGCTGCAGGTAGCGGTCGTACCACGCGAGGTAGCGCTCCAGTCGATCCCGGAGATACGGGACACGCGTGAGGCCATGATTCTGGCCCGGATAGACCACGAGTTGCGTCGGCACGTTGAGGGTCTTCAGCGCCTGGTACATCTGCTCACTGCCGAGGATCGGCACGTTGAAGTCGTCCTGCCCCCCCATGAACAGCGTGGGCGTCGTGATGCGGTTGGCCTTGAAGAAGGGATAGGAGAACTTGATCCAGAGGTCGACGTTCTCCCACGGCGGACCGAATTCGCTGTCGTACAAATACGTGTACTGGTCGTGGCCGTAGAGCGAGATGTGATTGGCGCTGCCTGCCCCGCTGATCGCGGCCTTGAACCTCGTGTCGCTGGCGATCACGTAGTCGGTCGTGAGGCCACCGTAGCTCCAGCCGCCGATGCCGAGCTTCTCCGGGTCAGCGACGCCAAGGGACACCACGTGCTCCGTCGCGGCCAGCACATCTTCCACCTCGAGGCGGCCCCAGTCGGCGAAGATGGCCTCCTGGAACTTCGCGCCGCGACCGGAGCTGCCCCGGTAGTTGACGTTCACGACGGCATAGCCGTTGGCGGCGAAGATTTGCCGCTCGAACTGAAACGCATGTGTATCCTGAGCGGTGGGCCCGCCGTGGATCCGCAGCAGCGTTGGATAGCGGCGGCCGGCGACCGCGCCGACCGGACGCGTGAGCAGCCCGTGTACGCGGGTGCCGTCGCGGCTCGTGAACTCGATGTTCTCGGCGGGCTGGAGCTGCAGGCCGGCCACGACCTCGTCATTGTGATGCGTGAGCCGGCGCAGGCTGCGACCTTCGACGGCGAAGAGCTCGGTGGGCTCGGTGGACGTGCCCGACGTGACCGCGACACGGCCGGCCGCGTGAGCGGGTGACCCGACGACGCGCAAACCATCGACGAGACGTTCGACGGCCCCGCCGTCAGGGGCGATGGCCGCGAGGTAGCTGGCGCGGTCGTCGGCCACGGTAAAGAGGATGCGGCGGCCGTCTGCGGTGAATCCCGCAAGAGAGGTACCGCGATCCAGCGCCTCGGTCAGCACGCGCGGCCTGCCGCCGCTGGCCTCCACGACCGCCAGCCTCGTGAGGCTGTGGAAGTTGAGTTTCGGCGCGCTGCCCTGTCCGTAGGCGATGAGACGGCTGTCGGGACTCCAGGCCAGGCCGCTGCCATCGGGTCCATCGAACGTCGTGAGCCGCCGCGAGGTCGCGCCGGGCCGCGCCTCCACGACGAACACGTCGGTGTTCCGCGTCCGGTCGCGATTCTCGTCATGGTTACTGACGAAGGCGATGGCCTGGCCATTGGGCGACCAGACGGGACTGCTCTCGTCGTAGTCGCCGTCGCTCGTGAGCAGTGTCGCGGCGCCACCGTCGACCGGCTGGATGAACAGGCGATTGCGCGACGTGCCAGTCAGATACGTCTGGCCGTCGCGCTTGAACTGGTACTTGTCGATGACGATGGGTGGAGGCAGCGGCCGATTTGCCCCGCCGCGGTCGGTGCGCTCCGACGGCGAGTCCTCCACGTCGGTGCCGTGCCGGCCGACGATCACGAGTCGTGTGCCGTCGGGCGCCCAGTCGAAATCCGAGACGCCGCCCCTGACGGCCGTGACCTGATGCGCCTCCCCGCCTCGCCAGTCGAGCACCCACACCTGTGAGCCGCGAGCCGGCCCCGGGCGCGCCGACAGGAAGGCGATCTTCGAGCCGTCGCGGCTCCAGCGCGGCGAGGTCTCGCTGGCATCGGCGGTGTGGGTCAGTGCCCGACGCTCCGAGCCGTCCCACTTCACGATCCATAGATCGACGTTCCGTCGATCGGCGGCGGCATCGGTCGTCGCGACCGTATAGACCACCCATTGGCCGTCAGGTGACAGGTCGGGGCTGCCGACATCGGCGACGCGGAACTGATCGTCGATGACGACCGGCCGGCGCTGCGCGGCAGATGGGACCGCGAGCGCGAGGACTGCGATGACGAGTAACGCGTGTTTCATGATGTGATCCTCGACACTCGATCAGAAGTTGAAGCGAACGCCAAACTCGATCTGCCGGGGCGTGGCGCCCGCGGCAAGACCGGTCGGCCGTCCGAAGAACGCCGACGTCAACGTGCCGTTCGGCAACCCGAGATTGGCGCGGTTCAGGAGGTTGAAGGCCTCGACGAACCCCTCAACCGAGTAGCGCTGCACGCGGACGAACTTCGAGACCCGCAGATCGACTTGCGCGAATGCCGGTCCGCGGTTCGAGTTCCTGGGCAGGCTCCCGACACGGCCAGTGAAGGCCGTGAAGTAGGTCGCGCGGCTTGCAGGGTCGCCAGAAGGGACGGCCAGATCAGGCCGGTCGTTGACGCTCTGGTCGCCGTTGTTGTCACTGCCGGTGGTCACCGTCCACGGCAATCCCGATCTGGCCTGAACGATGCCTGCCACCTGGAATCCCAGTGGAAGCGCCCAGGTGGTCGATGCGACCACCTGATGCCGCCGGTCGTTGTTGGCGACGGCCCGCTCCGCGCCTGGGTCATGGGAGTTCTGCGGCACGAAGCCGAAGTCCTCGACGTTGCGTTCCGCCCTGGAGAGCGTGTACGAGACGTTGAACTGCGGCCCGCGTCCGCTGCGGCGCTCGAGCGCCACGAGCAGTGCGTTGGTCCAGCTGCGTCCGGTCGTCTGGTACTGGACGACACGGAGGTAGCGGCTGTCCGGCCGCACGCCGGTGCCGATCGCCGGGGCATTGATGTCGAGCGCGTTGAAGAGGTCGTAGCCCAGCGTCCGCACTGCATCGACGCTGAGGGCGACGCCGCGCACGATCTCGCGTCGTGCGCCGGCGCTGAACGTGCGACTGAACGGCGTGCGGAACTCCGGCGCCGCCACGACCAGGCTTGGCCGGCTCGCCTGGATGGTGCCGCCGGCATACGGGTCGGGGAAGCCCGGGTTCAGCACCGTGACGTTGGTCGATCGCGCCGAGTTGCTGATGTTCCCCGAGACGTTGTTGAAGCCCTGGTCGTAGTAGACGCCGTAGCCCGCCCGCACGACGGTGCGCCCATCGCTCGTGGGCACCCAGTTGAGACCGACCCTGGGCGCCACGTTGTCGAGGTCCTGGTCGACGTCCACCGCCCGCGCTTTCGCGAAGATGGTCTCGGTGTCGTAGCGCAGCCCGAGATTGAGCGTGAGCCGATCGTGCGCCCGGAAGGTGTCCTGCACGAACGCCGAGTAGATTTCGTTCTTGCGCGGGTCGTACCAGTCACCGACGGTCTGGGTGAACTGGAACGGATGGGTCGATGGGTCGGCCGGGTTGAACGGCGCGTCGGTGCGGAACTGGAAGGTGCCGTCTTTGTTGCCGAGAAAGTACGTGTCCTGGTCGTCGAGCTGCACACTGACACCCGCCTTGAGCTCGTGCCGCCCCGCGGCCCTGGTGAGCGTGTCGACCAGCTGGTACTGCACGGAATCCCAGCCCTGAGGCATGTTGTTCGCCTTGCCGAGGTTGATCGATGGCCGGCTGATCGAGACGCCGCGGGGATCCGCGTATCCATCGACCGTCCAGGCCCGATCCAGCGTGCCGGCCAGCAGGCGGACCTCGTTCACCGTGCGATCCGAGAAGACCGACGTCAGTGACGCCACCGCGTCCTTGTACTTGCTCCGCTGGTCGTAGCCGCGCTCGTAGGGGTTGAGACCGCCGATGCCTGCTCCCGTGGTGGTCTGGCCGTCGTAGCGGAACCGTCCACTGACGCGGTGCGCGGCGTTCAGCGTGTACTCGCTCTTGATGAAGTACTGGTTCTGGGTCGTGTCCTCGGGGAACTCGCGCTGGTCGACGGGCACGATCGGCGACGTGACGACGTTGGTCGTGCCGGTGCCCAGCCGCTCGTAGCTCCCGAAGTAGTGCCAGCGATCGCGCAGCACGGGCCCGCCGAGGAAGCCCCCGAGCCGGGATTCCTCGAACGGCGCCTTGCCGGATCCCTGAGCCTTCGAGAACGGGTTCTGCGCATCGAGCCCGTCGGCGCGGTAGAAGCCGAACAGGCGTCCCTCGAGCGTATTGGTGCCGGAACGCGTGACGACGTTGACAAGGGCGCCCGCCGCCAGGCCGTGCTCGGCGGTGAACTGGTTCGTATAGATCACGTACTCGCGCACGGACTCGAGCGAGAAACTGCCACGGGTGCCGGCCACGCCCTGCTCGTCATTGGTCGTGCCGTCGACGACGATGCTGTTGTTCCGGGTCAGCTGCCCACCCGCGGTGATGCCGGTGCTGCCGACGCCCGTCACTCCAGGCGCCAGCTTGGCCAGACCGGCGAAGTCGCGTCCGGCCAACGGCAACTGGTCGAGTTGCGCCTTCGTCACGGTCGTGCCGAGCGCACTCGTGGTGCGATCCACGAGCGGCGCGCTGGCCGTTACCGTCACCGCTTCCGACAGCGACGCCAGCCCGAGGCTCACATCCACAGTGGCGGTCTGCCCCACGGTCAGTGTCAACCCGGTCCGTATCCCCGCGGTGAAGCCGTCGAGTGAGGCCGTCACTTCATACTGCCCCGGCGGCAGCGCCGGCGCCCGATAGAAGCCGCGGTCGTCGGTGACGACATCCCGGGTCAGCCCGGACTCCGTGTTCCTGACGTGCACCGTGGTCCCGGGCAGCACGGCGCCCTGCGGATCGGTCACGATTCCCTGCAGCACGGCACTGGTCACCTGCGCTGCGCTGGTGCCGGCGCCGAGCGCCAGCAGCACTACCCACATACGAACCAACGTTCTCATCACAATCTCCCTGCCCCGCCTGCAGCCACAGGCACCGCCACCAGCGAGACAGGTGTCAACCGTGTGCGTACGCACGACGGGCCACCATCCGCTGGCGGACGATGGCCCGGGACCGTCGGTCGAGGGGCGTTTACCGAACCTCTGACGACGTCACACGTACACGTTCATCCACCGCAGCCGCAACGACGCGCGGCGACAACATGGGCGGACAAGGCGCGTCCCTCGGGGACGCGGCCGAAGTGTCTGGGCTACCACCATGGATACAGTCCTTCGGACAGCGAGCGATGGATACGATCGACGACCTCATCCGACGGCTCGCTTGGCGTCGCAGGGTCGGGTTGTGGCACGGGTGTCTCGGACGTTCGGCGCGGGCACCGCCACCACGGCATGTGGCTGTCGAGAGCGAGCGGCCGGAGACGGGGGGGCTGGCCCGTCGTCGGGTTTGTCATGATCCCTCCTCCGCGCGCGTCGGCGAGCATGTTCGTGGCTGCCAGCAGGCGATGTGTTGACATCCTGAATCTCGAAAAGGCGCTTGCGCGCCGAAAACATCGCGGAAAAAGACGAAAGCCCGGAAGGCAGCAAGCCTTCCGGGCCAGATGTGAGAGTGGTCGGGGGGACGACGCGTTCAGATCATCGAGGCAGACGGCTGGCTGCGGGAGCAGGAACTCCACAACAGCAACACCGGCGGCTCGAGAACGTCGTCACGCTTCTCATCGTGCCAGTGCTGCCGGACGCTTGTCAAATCTCAGGGGAGCCAGCGCGAGGAGCAGCCTCGAGCTTGACAGTCGTCGCCGGCCCGTGTGATAAGGGGCCAGTGTCTGCTGACGTGTATTGCTCGTGTTGTTGTCGGAGGCTCGCCCTCCGCGCCGCTCGTGCTGTACGCGTGAACCGATTCGACCCGATGGCGTCGTAACCGTCGGACACACGGTTTCAGACGAGGGCCCGGAAGGCGTTAATTCGCCATCCGGGCCCTTTTCATTTTTCGGTGAGCAGCGCACTGCAACATGACCCGACCGCCTACCATCGAACCGTTCCTCGAGCCCGAAGTCCAATGGTACGAGCCATCCTCGGCGCACCAGCCCGGGCCATGGGAATCGACGGCGTCGACGATCAGCGCGGCTGCGATCCTGCTCGTCGCCTGGGACATCGTCGCCCAGGAGGGCCCGTTTCCCGGGCTCGTCCGACCTATCGACCTTGCGGCGCGGCCGGTGACCGTCGCCGTGGGGTGGCTGCTTGGCCTGGTGCTGGCAGCGGTCTCCCTCGGTATCTGGGCAGCCCATGTCCGCGGAGGGCGTCCGCCTGTCCAGGGGGCGATGGTCCTGCCGCGGCTCCCGGTGTTCCTGCGCTTTGATGGCCGGGAAGTTGTTGTGGTCGGCGGTGGCCCTATGGCGGCGTCGAAGATTCCCGCGCTGCTCCAGGCAGGCGCCAGCGTGACCGTCGTAGCCCCCACGATCGCCGACGCTATCGACCGAACCCGGGTTCGAGTCCTCGAGCGACGATTCGTCCCGGCCGACCTGGACGGCGCATGGTTCGTCACCGCGGCAGCCCCTCCGGACGTCAACCGCCAGGTTCGCGAGGCCGCCGAAGCGCGCCACCTCTTCGTGAATGCGGTCGACGATCCCGTGAACGCTACGGCTTATCTCGGCGGCACCGTGTCGCGCGGTGGCATCACAATCGCCATCTCGACCGCCGGACAGGCACCAGCACTCGCGGGCCTGCTGCGGGAAGGTCTTGAGGCGTTGCTTCCAGAGGATCTCGACGAGTGGCTGACGCAGGCACATGCCTTGTCGCGTCACCAGCGAGCGGAAGGCGTTCCGATGAGCGCACGCCGTCCGCAGTTGCTCGAAGCCCTGAATCGCCGCTACGCAGCCGGACCGTCCCCGGACTCACCCTCGGGCACCGCCCCATGAGCGCGAGCACAGCCGGCCTCGTCTCACTCGTTGGCGCCGGTCCAGGCGACCCGGACTATCTCACGCTGAAGGCGGTGCGGCGCCTGCGCGAAGCGGACCTCGTGCTGTTCGACGCGCTGGTAGCGCCAGACGTGCTGGCATTGGCAGCCGCGGCCGAGCACGTGTGCGTGGGCAAGCGAGCTGGCCGGCCGCAGACCTCGCAGGCGGCTATCCATGACGCCATGATCACAGCCGCGCGCAGCGGACGCCGTGTCGTGAGGCTGAAGGGTGGCGACCCATTCGTGTTCGGTCGCGGCGGGGAGGAAGCACTCGCTCTCGCTGAGGCCGGAATCCCGTGTGAAGTCGTGCCGGGCGTGACGACCGCCATCGCGGCGCCCGGGCTTGCCGGCATACCGGTGACGCACCGCGGTGTGGCCGGAGGCGTCGTCATTCTCACGGGAGCCGACGCTGCGACCTGCGCCGCCGCGCTCGACGCTTTGCCCGCCGACCTGCTCACCGTCGTGTTGCTGATGTCGCTCGGCACCAGGTCCGACGTTGCCAACCGCCTGCTGGCGCGCGGCTGGGCGCCCGACATGCCCGCCGCAATGCTGCTCGGCGCCGCCACGTCGGCCGCGTGGACGTGGCGAGGCGCGCTCGCGGAGCTCCCGACCGCCGTCGTGCCCGCCGATCGCGATGAGCTGCCTGGCACGATCGTGATCGGGCGGGTCGCGGCACTGCCGCTGGCGCTCCTCGGCATGCCGCCCGGCGTCACGGTGTCTGCAGCCGAACTCTTACCCGTCGCCCCAGCCACTCACCTGCCCTGAGGTATCACATGTCCTCTCACGAAGACCGACTCTCCAGCACCCACGGCCGCGCCAGACTCTCGTTTGCGAGTGATGCGGACATCGACGAGTTCGCCACGGTGCTCGGGCGCTTCGAGCGTGGCGAGATCACGCCCGAGGAGTGGCGCGTCTTCCGTCTGGTTCGTGGCACCTACGGCCAGCGACAGACCGACGATGCCCAGATGATCCGCGTCAAGATCCCACAGGGCCTGCTGAGCCACGAGCAGCTCGACGTGCTCGCCGACGTGGCCGAGCGCTACTCCCGCGGCTTCGGCCACATCACCACCCGACAGAATGTGCAGTTCCACTTCGTGCGCCTGCACGACGTCGAGCCGGCGATGCGCAAGCTCGCTGAGGCGGGCCTGACGACGCGCGAAGCGTGCGGGAATTCGGTGCGCAACATCACCGCCTGCCAGTTCGCCGGCGTCTCGGCCGACGAGGTGTTCGACGTCACGCCGTATGCGGAGGCGCTCACGCGCTTCCTGCTGCGGCATCGGCTGTCGTCGGCGCTGCCGCGGAAGTTCAAGATCGCGTTCGAGGGGTGCCAGCGCGACCACATCAAGCTCACCATCAACGACATCGGCTGGCGCGCCGCGCTGCGCGACGGCCAGCGCGGCTTCACGGTGTTCGCCGGCGGCGGCACCGCGACGATGACCGCGGCGGCCGCGGTGCTCTTCGACTTCGTGCCGGTCGAGGACACGCTGCGGGTGGCCGAGGCGATCATCCGCGTGTTCCACGAGCGGGGCGACTACACGCACCGCCAGCGCAATCGCATGAAGTTCCTGATCAAGGCGATGGGCTGGGAAGGCTTCAGAAGTGCCGTGCATCAAGCGCTCGCCGACGTTCGCGCCGCCGGGGTCGCCGATCTCGCCTTCGAGGTCGTGCCATCAGCCGAGGAAGGCGCGCCGACTTGGCGGCAGGCGCCCCCGCCGTCGGTCGAGGACATCGCACGGCGCGTGACCGCGGCAGCGGCGGCCTTGCACGGGCCGGGCATCCATCCGGCGCCGCGGCCGGGACAGCCATCCAGTGCGCGCGAGCGCTGGATGTGGACCAACGTGCGGCCGCAGAAGCAGACGGGGTTCGTGAGCGTCGTCGTCACCGTGCCGCTCGGCGATCTCAGCGGCGAGCAGTACCGCATCCTCGGCGCACTCGCCTCCGCGTATGGCGACGGCTCCGTGCGCGTTACGCTCGTGCAGGACGTCGTACTCCGGTGGGTGCGGCTGTCCGACCTGCCCGATCTCTACGCACGCCTCGACGCCGCCGGCCTTGGCCTGCCCGACGCCGACACCATTGCCGACGTGACGAGCTGTCCTGGAGCGGAGTCGTGCAAGCTGGCGGTGACGCAGTCGCGCGGGCTCGGGCAGGCGCTCGAACAGCACCTGCGCGCCACGCCGGAGCTGATCGATCTGGCGGGCGACCTCGACGTGAAAATCAGCGGCTGTCCGAACGGCTGCGGTCAGCACCACATCGCGACGATCGGATTCCAGGGCAGCCTGCGCAAGGTCGACGGCAAGGCGGTGCCGCAGTACTTCGTCCAGGTCGGCGGCGGCATCGATGCCGACGGCACGTCGTTCGGCCGCCTGGCCGCGAAGGTGCCAGCGCGTCGCGCGCCCGAGGCGCTCGAGCGGCTCGTCCGTCTGTATGCGCGCGAACGTCAACCGGGCCAGTCCCCGGTGGCCTTCTTCCGCACCCTGGCGGTACCCGCGGTGAAGGCACTGCTGGCCGACCTCGAGACCCTGACACCCGCCTCCGCCACAGCGGAAGACTTCATCGATCTGGCCGAGACCACGCCCTTCCGTCCGGAAACCACCGAAGGCGAGTGCGCGGTATGAGTGCGATCGCCCCGGCGGTCAAGGGCTCCCCACGGGTCGGCTGTGCCCCGTGCACGCGCGCCGCCGCGCCCGGCGAGTCGCCGCGTGCGGGCCGGTGGTGGTGGGTGCAGTCCGACCGCGAGCGCGGACTCGACCGCCGATGACTGCCATGCCGACGTTCCAGGGCGATCCAGCCACGACGCGCCTGCGACGGCTGCGGCGCACACCCGCCCTGCGCGGACTCGTGCGTGAGACGCAGCTCGACGTGGCCCACCTCGTGGCGCCGCTGTTCGTCCGTCATGGCGTCGACACCGTCCGGCCGATTGCCGCCATGCCCGGCCACGCGCAACGTTCAGTGGATCGCCTCATCCCCGAAGTGGAGGCCCTGGCAGCCGTGGGCATACCCGCCGTGCTCCTGTTCGGCATCCCGGCCCGCAAGGACGCCAGCGGGTCCGGGAACAGCGACCCCGACGGCGTCGTGCCCCGGGCCATCCGCGCCATCAAGGCGGCCGTGCCACACCTGGTCGTGATCAGCGACATGTGTCTCTGCGAGTACACGTCGCACGGGCACTGCGGCATTCTCAACGAGCCGGGCACGCCCGCGTATCGGCCGCATCTCGAGACGGGCTACGTGCTCGACGAGCCGACGCTGGTCGCGTTGCAGCAGGCGTCGATCGTGCACGCTGACGCGGGCGCCGATCTCATCGCGCCGAGCGGGATGATTGATGGGGCCGTGGCCGCCATTCGCCAGGCGCTCGATGGCGCGGGCCACGGGCACGTCGGCATCCTCGCCTATGCCACGAAGTTCGCGAGCGCGCTCTACGGGCCGTTCCGTGAGGCCGCCGAAGGTGCCCCGCAGTTCGGTGACCGCTCGCAGTACCAGATGGACCCGGCCAACGGCCGCGAGGCGCTGCGCGAAGCCCGACTCGACGCGGCCGAAGGCGCTGACGTCCTCATGGTGAAACCGGCCGGCCCTTATCTGGACGTGCTTGCGCGGCTGCGCCAGCAGACCGATCGGCCGCTGGCGGCGTACCAGGTGAGTGGCGAGTTCAGCATGGTGAAAGCGGCAGCCGAGCGCGGCTGGATCGACGAGCGGCGTGTGGCACTTGAGACGCTCACAGGGATCCGCCGAGCCGGCGCCGACCTCATCGTCACCTACTTCGCGAAGGACGTGGCGACGTGGCTGGCCGAACGATGACCCGGGCCGTGCGGCTGGCCGGACGCGCGTCGCCGCTGTCGCACTGGCAGCTCGACGCCGCCGCGGACGCCCTGCGTCGCGTCGGTGTCGAGGTCGAGACGGTCGTACTCGACACCTCCGGCGACCAGGATCTGCAGACGGCCATCGACGATCTGCCGTCGACGGGACCGTTCGTCGACACGCTGGAAGCCGCCCTGCTGCGCGGGGAGATCGACGCCGCCATGCACAGCCTGAAGGACCTGCCGGTCGTCCCGACCGCGAGTCTCACGCTGGCTGCCATGCTGCCGCGGGGCCCGGTGGCCGAGGCCGTCGTTTCACGCGACGGGCGCCCCCTCGACGCGTGGCCTGCCGGCTCACGGATCGGCACGTGCGCCGCCCGCCGTCGGCTGCAGGTGGCGTGGGACCGCCCCGATCTGCGCTGCGAGTCCATCCGGGGCCCCGTCGACGCGCGCGTGCGACAGGTCACGGCCGGCACCTTCGACGCCGCGATTCTGGCCGTCGCCGGACTGGCGCGCCTGGGGCTCACGCATGTGATCGCCGAGACGCTGCCGCTCGATCGCTTCCTGCCGGCACCGGGACAAGGGGCCATCGTCGTGCAGACGCGAAGCGACGACGCGCTGGCGTCGGCTATCGCGCGAGCCGACGACGCTGCGACCCGCGTTGCCACCGAGCTCGAGCGGGCCGTGCAGCAGGCCCTCGAGTGTCCCGACTGGGTGGTGGCGGCATACGCAGAGGTCGCGGGTGAGCTCCTCACGATTCACGCACGTGTGCTCTCACGCCACACACGACACCGTGTCGACGCGCGTAGCCGGGGACGTGATGCCGCCTCGGTACTGTCGGATGTGCTCGCCGATCTCGGCGCTGGCATGCGAACCGCCACGACGCATCGCACGCCAACGCCTGAGGTCGCGCGATGACCCCCGCCGTGCCGCCACGCGCCGGCGCCGCCCGCACGCTGGCGCCGCGGGTGTGGGTGACACGGCCCGCCACGGCCTCACCCGAACTCGTCTATCGGCTGGTTGACGCCGGGCTGGATGTCTACTGGCACCCGCTACTGCGGGTCGTGCCGCCACAAGACCTGGCCCCGCTCGACGCGGCGCTGCGTCAAGGCTCGCACGCGCACTGGACGGTCTTCACCTCGGCCGAGGGCGTGCGTGCCTGCGCGACGCGACTCGAACATCTCGGAGAGCGGAGGTCATGGCAAGGAGCGATTGCCGTCGTCGGCCCGGCCACCGCTGCCGCACTCGACGCGCTCAGCGCGACGCCGGCGCTTGTCGCCACGCCACACGACGCCACAGGCCTTCTCGCCGGCCTTCTGCCCCGACTGCGGGCTGGTGCGACTGTGCTGTACCCGCGCGCCGCTGGTGCCGCGCCGGCACTGGCGGACGGCCTGCGCCACCTTGGTGCCACGGTGATCGACCCGATCGCGTACGACGTCGTACCCACACCGGTCGAACCGCCGGCTGGCGACGTCGAGGCCGTTGTGTTCTGCAGTCCATCCGCGGTTACCGCGGCGACGCCGTTCGCCGCGATCCGGAGCCGGGCGATCGCCGCGTGCATCGGTCGCACAACCGCTGAGGCGGCACGACGCGCCGGCTGGCGCGTGGCCGTCGCCCCAGTGGCCACCGCCGCCGCGCTGGCCGACCTGCTGGCGAAAGCGCTCGACGGTGTGCGGTCAACGTTCGAGCCTGATGGTCGGCGTCACGTTGGGGAGGATCCTCTCGATCCGCACGCTGCCGTCGTCGTTGCGCGGCGCCTTCATGGCGTAGGCGTTGACCAGCGCGGACACAGCACGTGCGCCACTGATTGCGGGGAAGGTATCTGACGTCCTCCCCATGCTGAGAAACCTCTCGGTTGAGAATCCAATTGCGCCGAATGGTGACGTGACGGGGCGGACACACGCCAGAACCTCTGGAAGCACGCGTATCCGCGTCGCCTTGACACAAGGACACCGGCGGTCTATGCTCCCGGCAATGCGTTCGCTTCGTCGGAACACGTGTTGTTGTCGTGGCGGGTTCACTCCCGTCCCGGTCGCGTGATCCTGTGAACGCCGTGCTCGCCTAGACGCTCCATCACAGTTCATCGACCTCGGACAGGGAGTCACTAACTCTCTGTCGCTGGCGTGCCGTTCGCGCACATCCGCCAGCCGAGGTCACAACCGTGCTGGAACGCCGTTTCCGTCTCCGTTCGTTCATCGCTTTCGCCCTGGTGGCCGCTGTGCTCGCCTGGGCGCTAGCCGTGCAGGCGCAGGTTGCGGTGCGCAACCAGGGGTTCGTGCCCTTCAGCGACGCGCCCATCTTCTACCGCACGGCCCCGGTCTCAGACCCGGTGGGACGGCTGCAGAGCGCTCTCGAGACGGGCGCAGCGACGCTGACGCACGACGACACGTTCGGCTATCTCCCGGCGGTGCTCGACGCCCTCGATATCCCGCGGTCGTCGCAGATGCTGGTGTTCTCGAAGACAAGCTTCCAATACCGTCACATCTCGCCGACGACGCCGCGGTCGCTCTACTTCAACGACGACGTCTACATCGGCTACGTGCCGGGTGGAAAGGCGCTGGAGCTCATCTCGTTCGACGCGAGGCAGGGCGCGATGTTCTACCTGCTCGACCAGCGCGCTACTGGGCGTCCGGCCTTCCAGCGCGCCGAACTCGACTGCACGCAGTGCCACATTGCCGGCGCCACCCGACAGGTGCCTGGCGTGTTCGTGCGGTCAGTGTTCACGAGGCCGAGCGGCGTGCTCTCCACCGGCGCCCGCAGCTTCCTCGTCGGCCACGACACGCCGTTCGACGAGCGCTTCGGCGGCTGGTATGTGACCGGCAGCCACGGTCGGCTGCGGCATCTGGGCAATGCGGTGGTGCCTGCCGGCGGGGATCCTGAAGCCATCGATCAGGACGGCGCCGCGAACCGCACGGACCTGTCGCCGCTTCCGGCGCCGGGCATCACGCTGACCCCGCACAGCGATCTGGTCGCGCAGCTGGTACACGCGCACCAGACGCAGATGCACAACCTCATCACGCTGACCAACTACCAGACGCGGCTCGCGCTGCATGCCGCGGGCGTGACCGAGGGCGTGGACGTCGACGATCTCTCGGAGGCGCAGCGCGCGAGATACGAGGGCCCGGCCGAGGAGCTGGTCCGCTACCTGCTCTTCGCCAACGAGGCGCCGCTCGGAGAGCCGCTCGCCGGCACCTCAGACTTCGCCGACGAGTTCGCGACGATCGGCCCACGCGACCGGCGCGGGCGGTCGCTGCGGATGTTCGACCTCGAGACGCGCCTGTTCCGCTACCCGTGCAGCTATCTCGTCTACTCTGCCGCCTTCGACGCGCTGCCGGCGCCGGCGCTCGGCTACGTCTACCGCCGCCTCATCGAGGTACTCGATGGGCGCGACCGCTCGCAGCCGTTTGCCCGCATCGGGGACGCGGACCGCCACGCCATCCGCGACATCCTCACCGACACGAAACCGGCGTTCGCTGCGGCCTGGCGCCGCGCGCACGCTACGTCCCGCTAGTCGTCCATGTTCACCGTCATTCACAGGAGACCACCGTCATGACCTCTTACCCACGCACGCTCGCCGCGGCCGTCGCCGCCGTCGCGCTCAGCGCTGGTGCGACGTTCGCGCAGACCCCGCTCGACGGGCGCTGGAGCGCCACGCTCACCATCAACGACACGCCCATTCCCTTCCGCCTCGACCTGGCCACCGCCAACGGCCAGCTCGTGGGCACCCTCTTCAACGGCGAGGAGACGCAGACCACCACGCGCGCCACCCGGCAGGGCGACGCCGTGGAACTCGAGTTCGGGCACTACCTCACCACCATCCGCGCGTCGGTGGCCGACGGTGGCCTCACCGGCCGCGTCGAACAGCGCAACGGTCAGCCCGGAGGCTCGCCATTCCGCGCCGTTCGTTATGTGGCCCCACCGGAACTGAGCGGCTCGGTGCCGTCGATCGCCGGCACCTGGCACATCCCGTTCGAACCGGGAAAGGAGTCGCCGAAGGGCGAGAAGGCGTGGCGCTTCATCGTGAAGCAGCAGGGCGCGGAGGTCTCGGCGGCAGTGCTGCGCATCGACGGAGACACCGGCGCGCTGACCGGGCGCTTCGTCAACGGCACGGCCGTGGTCAGCCACTTCGACGGCTCACGTCCTGGCCTCATGGAGCTGACGCCGCAGGCCGACGGCACGCTCAGAATCCAGAGCCGCGGCAGCAATCGTGACGGTCACTACATCGCGTATCGCCCGGAAGTCGCCCGCGCCAAGGGCCTGCCCGAGCCCGCGGATGCCAGTGCCCACACCACGATGCGCGACCCCAACGAGGTGTTTGCGTTCAACTTTCCGGACGTGAACGGCCGACTCGTCTCCAACGAGGATCCGCGTTTCAAGGGCAAGGTCGTCATCGCCATCGTCACCGGCACCTGGTGCCCGAACTGCCACGACGAGGCGCAGTACCTGGTGCAGCTCTACAAGCAGTACCGCGACCGTGGCCTCGAGATCGTGGCCCTCGACTTCGAGGAACCCGAACAGCAGGATGAGCTGACGCGCGTCAAGGCGTTCACGAAGAAGTACGGCGTCGAGTACACCTATCTCATCGCCGGCGCGCCGATCGAGATGTGGGAGAAGGTGCCGCAGGCCGTGAACCTCAACACCTGGCCGGCCACGTTCTTCGTCGGCCGTGACGGCCGCGTGAAGCGCATTCACGCCGGCTTCGCAGCCGCCGCCAGCGGTGAGTTCAACACCGCGCTGAAGCGCGAGTTCACCGAGACGATCGAGCAACTCCTGCGCGAACCAGCGCCGACCTCGGCGGCCCAGGGGAAGTAGCGTGTCGACGACTGCCCAAAGGGTGCGGCGGGCGCTCGCGTCAGCGCTGACGGGCCTGCTCGCGCTGGCCGGCGCGGCGACGGC
>NZ_JALHPM010000075.1:0-30427 GCF_022842525.1 Luteitalea sp. | reverse complement strand
GGCGAGAACAGCAGCCAGCCCCGCGACGGGCTCACGAGCAGGCCGGCCAGGGCCTCGGCCGAGAACGCGCCGCCCGCCACCCCCATCCGGTAGTACGGCGGCAGCCACTCCCCGAACTCGCGCCAGCTGACGGCGGCGAAGACGGCGACGCCGGCGCCCGCCACGGCCGCGGCGCGGACGGCCCCGCGCCCATCGCGACGCCACACCCACACCAGGACCAGCGCTGCGAAGGCCGCCATGGTGGGCCGACAGAGGTACGCCAGCCACAGGCACACGCCGAGGCGTCCCCACGCGACTCGACGGTCGGCCAGTTCCGCCGCCACCACGAGATCGATGGCCAGCAGGGCGAGCACCACCGCCAGGTTGTGGGACCAGAGCGTGGCGGCGCCGACGCTGGCCAGCGACGTGCCCGACCAGAACACGGCCGTGCAGAGCAGCGCCGGCCAGAACGGCACCAGCCGCCGCGCCAGCCGCAGCATCGCCCAGACCGTGAGCAACGCGACCAGCGTCGCGATGACGCGCTGAAGCCGGAGTTCCGAGCCGTACTGCAGGACATCGACGCCGAGCGCCCCGGCAAGGGCGACCACGGGGCTGACCAGGAGCGGCGTCCCGAGGGGATAGACCAGATACTGATGGCCGCCGCGCTCGAACAGCCGATAGCCCAGCCGGATGTCCAGATGCGGCGCCTCGAGCGTCTCCAGGCGGATCGTGCCGTGCGTGGCCAGCGCCTTCGAGACGAGCAGCGTGCCCCAGGGGTCGCTGATCTGGGCGTAGGTGACGGTGGCGAGGCTGCTGACGAGCGCGACCAGGCCCAGCAGGAGGGCGATGCCGGCAGCCTGCAGAGGGGATCCGGAGGCACGGAGCCAGGGCACGGGCCGGGAGGGTAGCACGGCGGTTCGAGACCGGGGTATACTCGGTCGTTATGCTGTATTGGCTCCTCGTCACCATCTACGTGGTCGTCTGCTTCCTGTTGCTGCTCGCCGTCTTGCTGCAGCAGGGCAAGGGCGGTGATATCGCCGCGGCGTTCGGTGGCGGTGGCGGCCAGGCGGCGTTCGGCGCCCGGCAGGGCGCCACGGTGCTGTCGAAGGCCTCGGCCATCCTCGGCGCCCTCTTCATGCTCGGCGCCCTCGGCCTCGCCATCGTCGGCACCCGGGGACCGAGCTCGGTGATGAGTGGCGTGCCCGAGGCGACGCCGTCGATGCCGACCACGTTGCCCAAGGCGCCGACCAATCCGTCGGCGACCAGCAACCCGGCCCCGACGCAGACGCCGGTCGCTCCTGCACCGGGAGTGCCGGCAGCCGGGCAGGTCGACCCGAAGGCGGCGGCCCCGACGGTCGCCCCGGCCGAACCAGCCAAGGCGCCGACCCCACAGGGCGAACCGAAGAAGCAGTAAGCGCAGCACGCCTCGGCGCGACTGGCTTCCCTCGAACCCACGGACCTGCTATAGTCCGTGGTTCTGTCGACCTTGCAGCGGTTCGCAAGTGCGCGACAACACCACTTGCGGAAGTGGCGGAATTGGCAGACGCACCAGCTTGAGGGGCTGGCGGGAGCAATCTCGTAGGGGTTCGAGTCCCCTCTTCCGCACCATCACTCACTTCGTTCGTTCGGCACGGAAGAGCGCCGTCAGGCCCTCAGCCAGCGCCGCTGCGTGGCTCGGCTTCCGGGCTCGAGTCCCCTCTTCCGCACCAACCGTAGCTCGCCTGACGGCGAGCTACGGTTGGCAAGCCATCGCCGCCCGGCGACGGTTGTCCGACAGACGCTCCACAGAACCAGCCATCAGGGATATCGCCCGCACGCGTGCCTCGGCGGCATCGCGTCGCGGTCGCCCGCTACCTGGGCCCTGCGTCGCCGGGTCAGGCGCGGCGCGACGTCTCGTGATCCTGTGCCTGCAATTCCTTGTTGATCGCGACCGCCGCCTTGGCGCCTTCGGCCGCGGCCACGATCACGAACTGGACGTCGCCGTTGGCGTCACCGGCGATGAACAGGTGCGGCACACCGGTGTACCCCTTGCGATCGCAGCGGACGTGCCCGGTCCGCGTGAAGCGGCATCCGAGCTGCGCCGCAAGGGTCGAGCGCTGCCCCTGCCCCGTGTTGAAGAACATCGCGTGGCGCGGCAGGGGCGCTCCCGTGGCAAAGACGATGCGGGACAGGCGGCCGTGCTCGCCGTCCACTCTGACGATCTTTTCGGTGCGCGCCGGGATCCCCGCGGCCTCGAGTTGTGCCTTTGTGGCTGCAGTGAGCCGCCGCCCGTCGGTGCAGACCACCAGGTCACGGGTCCACGTGAGCAGCGACAGGGCGAGGCCCGTCGCCTCCCTGGGCCGGCCATAGACGGCAACAGGGCGATCGCGGTTCTCCCAGCCGTCGCAGTAGGGACAGTGATGGATGCTGGTGCCGTACAGGGCCGCCACTCCGGGAAGATCCGGCAACGTGTCTCGCACCCCGGTGGCCAGCAGCAGTTTGCGGCAGGCCAGCGTGGCGCCGTCCTGCAGCGTCACTCGCATGCCGTTGTCACGCGCTTCGAGGTGGGTGACTTCGAGGTCACGGATGTCGACGCCGTAGGCGGCCAGCTCGCGTCGGCCCCTGGCGAGGATCTCGAGCGGCGGCACGCCGTCGCGCGTGAGGAAGCCGTGCGCGTGGGTCGCGGCCGCATTGCGCGGCACGCCGGCATCGATCACCACGATCCGGCGCCGGCAGCGGCCCAGAATCAGCGCCGCGTTGAGCCCCGCCGGCCCGCCACCGACCACGACGACATCGTACGTGTCCATGTTCGTGATCTTGCGCCCACCGCGGTTGCCCTCGCCAACCTCGACGGCCTGAGGGGGGGCCAGCGAGGACGGAGGGTCGGGCCGAATCTCCAGGAGGCGCGTCGGGGCGGCCGCCCACCGCATGAAGCGCTCGAACGGCCCCGGCCGTTCCCGGCGCCACTGCGACCACGCCACCGCGACCACGAACAGCACGACGCCAGCCCCGATCGCGGCCTCCGGCGTGAGTTGCTGCCTGAGTCCGGCGGCATAGAGGGACATCAACGCCAGCACGTGCAGGAGGTACCAGGTCAGCGCGCGCCGCCCCGTGGCGACCAGCGGGTCGACCACACGTCGGGTCAGCCGCGGCACCAGGGCCAGCACGATCCCGAGCACCAGCGACGTGGTCCCCGCCGCCGACAGCAGGAACAGCGGCAGGGGTGGCAACGACGTCGTGCCCACCAGGCCCTCTCGCGTGAGCGCATCGAGTGCAGGCGCCACCGCCATCAGCCATCGGTCGAGCGCAGCGGAGATGAGTACCGCGGTCAGCGTCGCCACCGCGCCCCACACGAGCAGGCGCCGCCAGAGCCGCTCGTCGCGCAGGTCCTGCTCGGCCAGCACCGTCCCCATGATGAAGAAGGCCAGCCACGGCACGACCGGCCGGAAGCCGTCGTAGAGCAGGTTGCGCACGAAGCCGGCGGGCGTCCACACCCCCACGTAGGTCAACGTGTCGAGCTGCCAGTGTGTCGTCCAGTCCAGCACCAGCATGAGGAGCGGAAACACGGCGGCCAGGGCCACGCTCACCGCCAGCCGTGTGCGGACGCGGAGGCGCAGGATGAGAGGCGTGAGCAGGAGCGCGACGCCGTACACCCGCAGGATGTCGCCGGGCCAGACGACGAGATTGAGCACGCCCATCGTCCACAGCACCAGAGCGCGTCGACGCAGCGTCCGCGTCGCGCCGACCTCGTCGTACCGCGAGGCCAACCGCGTCACGCCGAAGCCGGCGAGCGTGACGAAGGTCGCCGCGGCGCGGCCATCACAGCACCACAGGACGAAGCCGGCCAGGCCGCGCGTCGGCACCGAGGTGCCCAGGACCAGCACGGCATGGATGACGAACATGCCCAGGATGGCCACGGCACGCGCCACGTCGATGGCGTCGTCGCGATACGGGACAGGGGCGGTCATGGGGTCTCCGTCGGTGTGCCGGGCGCGTCGACGCCGAAGCCGCGCCGGAACGCGTCACGGACGAGCCCGGGGGCGTCCAGTCGCGCCAGTTCGCCGGCAGCCACGCCCGTCCACGCGGCGTAGAGGAGCGCTTCGAGCACCCGGAAGCGCCACGCGCTCGGCCCGGCGCCACGCACCACGCCCGCGGCGGCCGCGGCCTCGAGCACACGACGGATCGGTGTGTCCACCGACGCTTCGGCGGCCGCGACCTCGGGGTCGCCAATCAGGTCGCCGGTGACGAGGAGGAAGTGCAACCGCTCGCCGAAGGGGACGAGCACGTCGATCAGGACGTCGAGGGCCTCGGCCGGTGGCCGGCTCGGCACGTCGGCCGCCTCGAGCGCCGCCGCCAGGGCGGCGATGCCATCGAGCGCGGCCAGGCGCATCAGATCGGCCCGAGAGGCGAAATGTCGATGCAGGGTGGCACGTCCGACGCCGGCGGCCTGGGCCACGAGGTCGAGCGACGCCGACGGATCCGCGGCCCAGACGGCGGCGGCCGCGCGCAGGAGACGGTCGCGCGGAGGAGTGCTCCGATAGTTGTCGATGCTGGCGAACGTCTATGCAGCAACGCGGGCGCTGCCGTCCGTGGAGGGAGCGACGGCGGACGTCGTGTCCCCGGCGGGCGCCCCCGGCTGGGGCGTCTGCCCGGTCGGGGGCTGCAGCGAGGTGTAGCGCTGCACCGCCACGGAGACGTACGTCACGCTCACGTAGGCGATCGAGACGCCGCCCGACGGCGCGCTGGGAGGTGCCGACGGGATGGGCGGCGTCGATGCATTCCTGTCGTCCGCGCCACGACGGCGTTGGCCTTCGAGCGCAGCAGTCAGCTCACCGGCATCGAGTCGACCATCGTCGTTGCCGTCGATGCGATCGAAGGCCTTCTCGAGACGACGTTCGAGTCGCTTGCCCCCGCGACGGCCCTCATCCTCATCGTCCGGTCGCACGCGGCCAGGCCTGTCGCGGTCGAGCAGGGCACGGGCGCCGCTGGTGAATTCCCGCTCGGAGAGGACGCCGTCCTTGTCGGCGTCGAGCGCCGCCAGCAGCGCCGCGCTCTTCGGATTGGTCCCGGACGTCGGCGGCCGAATCGGCGCGACGGTGTCGTCGGCCCCGACCTTGACGGGCGGCGCGGCGCCCGTGACATCGGGTGAGAGGGTCAGGCGATCCGGCTTCGCCGGCGTCGAGCCCGCAGCGGGCGGCGTCTTCGCCGCTGGCGCAGGCGACACGCTGATGCTGAGGCGCATCGTCGACACGCTGTAGGCCTGGAAGCTCGTGCTGATGGTCATGTCCGCACCTCGGGAGGCATTGCCGGCGAGGGCCGGCCCGACACCCAGCACGTAATCGGCACAGGCGTCGGCGGCGTGATGCCGGTGCCAACCGTCCCCGGAACGACCTCGACCAGTGCGGTAGGATGCTGCGCATTCGCATGCGGGCCGCCCGGTCGCGGCCGAGGAGCGCCACGTGAGAGCCGCCTGGATCGCTTTGCTGCTGCTCCTCGGTCTCGACGCCGCCGAGGCGCAGCGGCGCACGGGGCCCCCGACGTTCGACCCCGCCGACACCGAGGGCCTGGTCGTATCCCCGAACCCGAGCGTCCGCCACGCCTGGAAGCGCAAGGTGTTCTGGACGATCTCCATGCAACCGGGCCGCGGCACGTTCCGGGTGATCCCCGCGCAGACGACGGCGGAACGTGGCCAGATGACGGCCACCCTCGATGCGCTGGCGGTGCTGTTCAAGGCCACGCCGACCGGCTCGAGCGGCGAAGGGTTCTGGGTCAAGGATTCGCGCACGCTGGACTACTTCGACCCGTTCGTCCTGCCGGAGAAGACACCGCTCGCCCGCGTTCCGCTGACGTTCGCCAGCGGCTACTTCCCGTTCCGTCACGAGGACGTCGAGACCAACGGCATCTGGAAGAAGAGCGTGAACGGCGAGACCACTCCCGCCTACTTCCACTTCAATCGGCTGCCGGAAGACACGCAGTCGACCCACGTGGCCACCGAGCCGCGCCCGGGCGACCGACCACCGGAGGTCTTCTACTTGCGTCCCCGCGTGACGGCGACGTGGCATGGCCTGCCGGTCTACAAGAACGACTACCTGCTGGTCACGCGCGGCGGGCGCGACCCCTGGGCACCGGTCCCCATGGCGCGCGTGCTGAAGGCGTCGATGGGCGCCCTCGAGAAGGACCGCAAGACCGCCGAGGACCGCCTCGAGGACTACCGGAAGGCGCTCGCTGCCGTGATGGCCCCCGAGTGGGAGGCGCAGAAGCGGGCGACCTTCGAGACGCAGAACGGCGAGCTCCGGACGTCTCGTCCCTCGAACTACGCGGCACGCCTGCGGTCGCTCGAGCACGAGATCGCCGTGCTGCGGAAGGAGGCAGAGACCAGGGCCCATCCACGCCGGGACGCGACCGGCGCGTGGTACTGGGCTGCGGTCGATGCGCACGAAGACGCCGCGCGTCGTCTGGCCGCGCTGACGCCGGACGAGGCGGCGGCGTCGGCCTGCTTCGTCGAGGTCACCGCGGCGCAGCGAGCCAACGGGCGGTTCGCGATGCCGGGCACCGTGATCGCAGAGGCGAGCGCTCCCGGGTGCCGGCAGATTGTCCGCACCAACTGGGAGTACTTCGACCTGACCTTGCCCCGGACGACGCCCCAGTTGCTGTATGTCCGGGACTTCGGCGCCTGCGTGCGGGTGGTGGGCGAGCGGTTCGAGTCGCCACCCATCGACCGATGGGACAGCCCCCCGCAGGGCTGCGTCCAGCACGCGCGGATGTGGCGCGAGGTCGACTGGTCGCGCATCGCCGCCCTGGTGCAGCCATGAGTCGCCCGAAGGCCGCCTCCGTCGACGCCTACCTTGCCGATCTCGGCGACGCCCAGCGCGCCGCACTCACGCAGGTCCGCGCCGCCATCCTCGCCGGCCTGCCTGCCGCCGACGAGGTGATCCGTACGGCATCCCCGCCTTCAGGGTCGATGGACGCGTGGTGATCTACTGCGCCGCCTTCACCGCGCACTACTCCGTCTACCCGGCCACCGAGACGCTCGTGAAGGCCCTCGGCGATGCGCTGGCGCCGTACGACCACAACGGCAAGGGCACCATCCGCTTTCCGCTCGCGGGACGCGTCCCGACGGCCCTCCTGACGCGGATTGCCAGACTGCGCGCGGCCGACGAGGCCGCACGGCAGCGGCCTCGTCGCCGAGCCGCGAAGAAGCGGTGAGCAAGGAGCGTCCGGGTATCCTCTACTGGATCAGGGGCGCGTGGTGGTCATCGGCACAGGACGACATAGTGGTCCGGTGCGGAGGCGCGGCCCGCGTGATCGCCACCGGACCGAGACGACGTGGCTCGCCCCGCGCCCGGGGTGCACCGAGACAACGAGGGTTTCGCCTCAGCGCGTGGTGACCCCGGGGATGGGCAGCGGGAACACCGCGTTGGGCGACGACTCACGGCGCAACACCTCCTGCGCCTGGCGGATCAGATCGGGACGCGACGAGGCGAGGTCGCGCGCTTCGGCGGGATCGGCCGCCAGGTCGTAGACCTCCCACGGCCCCGGCTCGGTCGCCAGCAGCCGCTGGCGCACCACCTTCATGTCTCCGAGCCGTACCGCGACCTGTCCGCCGTACTCCGGAAACACCCACACCATCGGCGGCCTCGACACCGGGGTCGTGCGCGTACCCGTGAGCACCGGCCAGAGGCTCACGCCGTCGAGATCGGCAGGCGCCGTGAGACCTGTGGCGTCGGCGAGCGTCGGGAACCAGTCGGGGAAGTATCCCGGCGTGTCGTCGACACGGCCGGCGGCGATGCGTCCGGGCAGGCGCGCGATCATCGGCACGCGGAGGCCCCCCTCGTACACGCTGCCCTTGTAGCCACGCAGGCCCTTCGTGCTGTCGAAGAACGTCGCGTCGACGCCACCGATGTGAAACCGCGCGTCGTTGGCGCCAGGATGCGTGGTGCCGTTGTCACTGGTGAAGACCACCAGCGTGCGGTCGGCGACGCCGGCGCGCTCGAGCGCCGCCATCACGCGTCCGACGTAGCCGTCGAGGTCGCTGATCATCGCGGCATAGGCGGCACGCGGCCGTGGGTGCGGCAGGTAGCTGTTGGCGCCGCGATACGGCTCGCGGTCCCAGGCGGTCGGGAACCGATCCACCGAGGCCTGCGGCGGATGCATCGCGACGTGCGGCTCGATGAACGGCAGATAGAGGAAGAAGGGCGCGGCCGCCTGCTGCGCGATGAAGCGCTCGGCTTCGGCGATCATCAGCGACGGCGCGTAGGTGCCACCGATCCAGTCGCCCATCGTGACGGGCCCCTCGGGCTGCCGGGCATGCCCGGGCACGGGCCGGTCGTTGATGATCACCTTCTCGGCGTTGCGCCAGAGGTGCGGCGGGTAGTAGCTGTGGGCGACGGCCTGATCGTTGTAGCCGAAGAACAGGTCGAACCCCTTCCGATTGGGATCGCCCGTGCTCCCGACCGGACCGAGGCCCCACTTCCCCATGGCGCCGGTGGCATAGCCGGCCCGGCGGAACATCTGCGCGAGGGTCTCGGCCTGCGCGCTGAGCGGGTATTGCCCTTCGGTGAACTGCGGCAGCCTGGTCTGCGCCTGGATGTTGCCCCGAATCTCGGCGTGGCCGAGGTGCTTGCCGGTCATCAGCACGGCACGCGCCGGCGCACACACCGGCGCGCCGCTGTAGTGATGCGTGAAGCGCATGCCCTGCGCGGCCAGCCGATCGATGTGCGGAGTCGGGATCTTCGTCTGCCCGTAGACGCCCACCTCGCCGTAGCCGAGGTCGTCGGCCAGGATGAAGACCACGTTGAGGCGGGACGACTGGGCGTCGAGGACCGGGACGGCCAGCGCGGCGCCGACGGCGAGACCAGCGGCAAGGATGGTGCGCATGTCGGCCCCTACGCTACCGCAGTGCCGGGCCGCCTGTCCGCGGATACACTGTGCGCGTGAACGCCGCGTGGTCGAAGACGTCGGTGCAGGCGGTGATCCTGCTGCTCGCGATCGTCACGACCGGCACCGTCGGCTACATGCTGATCGAGGGCTGGTCGGCCTGGGACAGCTTGTACATGACCGTCATCTCGCTCACGACGGTCGGGTACCGGGAAGTGCATCCGCTGACGAGGGCCGGCGAGGCCTTCACGATGGTGGTGCTGGTCGGGGGCGTCGGCACGGTTCTCTACTCCTTCACGCTGATCGGGGCCAGCGTCATCGAGAGCACGCTGCACAGCCCCTGGGAACGCCGCCGGATCTCCGCCATGCTCGACCGACTGGAGCACCACTTCATCGTGTGCGGCTACGGACGCATCGGCGGGATCCTCGTCGACGAGTTCCGCCGCCAGCGCGTGCCCTATGTCGTCGTGGAACGCGACCCCGAGCGCCTGCGCGCCCTCATCGAGGCGGGTCACCTCGCCGTCGAGGGCGATGCGAGTTCCGAGGAAGTGCTCGCCAAGGCGCGCGTGTCGCGCGCCCGCGGCCTCATCGCCGCGCTGTCGAGCGACGCCGAGAACGTCTACACGATCCTGACGGCCAGGCTGATGCATCCCCCGCTGTACATCATCGGCCGTGCCGAGAGCGACGAGTCGGGACGCAAGATCACCCGCGCCGGGGCCGACCGCGTCATCTCGCCCTACCAGATCGGCGGCCAGCACATGGCGCAGCTCGCGCTGCGCCCGGCCGTCGTCGATTTCGTGCAGCTGGCCACGAGCTCCGAGTTCCTCGAGCTGTCGATGGAACAGATCGAGGTGCGCGCCGACGGCCCGCTCACCGGGCACACGCTCGTGAGCGCCAACCTGCGGCAGAAGTTCGGCGTCATCGTCGTCGGCATCCGGCGTGCGAACGGTCGAATGGAGTTCAACCCGGCGCCCGAAGCGCGCATGGAGGCGGGCGACCACCTGGTGCTCCTCGGCCCGGCCGATCGGCTGGCGGAACTGGCCGGTCATGCCGGCGTCTCGACGGCCACGCGATGAGGCGCGTCAGCCTTGCCCTCGCGGCGCTGCTCGTTGCGACCGTTCCCGTGGTCTCGGCGCAGCCACCAGCGGCCGCGGCCACGGCCGCCGACCTCGCCTTCATCGACACGGGGATCGAGAACGCCTCGCCGCTCTGGTACGAGCGTGGCGAGGACGGCGCCTACCTGGTGCACCTGCTGTACGACCACGAGCGCAACGCGCCCAATCGGGCCGCCGGCCATATCCACTTCAGGCTCGTGGGACGCGCCGGCGCACGCCTCACCCTCGAGTTCGTCAACCTCGACAACGTCTGGAACGGCCGGCCCGGATCGGTGGCCCCCGAGTTGAAGACCATCGCCACGTCAGCCGACGGCGAGCTCTGGACGACGGTGCCCACCGTCGCCCTGCCGGGCAACCGCGTCCGGGTGACGCTGACGATGCCGGGCGACACCCTGTACGTGGCGCGCATGCAGCCATACCAGCTGTCCGATCTCGATCGCCTGGTGACGAAGGCACGCGGCAGCGCCCACGCCGAGGTCACCACGATCGGCACGACGGTGCAGGGCCGCCCGCTCGAGATCGTCCGCATCGGCCGCGAGGACGCGCCGCACCGCGTCTTCCTGCGCGCGCGGGCCCACCCCTGGGAGTCGGGCAGCAGCTGGGTGATGCAGGGACTCGTCGATCGTCTGTTGCGCGACGATGCGGAGGCGGCGCGCTGGCGAGCCGCCTTCACCGTGTACGTGCTGCCCATGGCCAACAAGGATGGCGTCGCGCGCGGCGGCACACGCTTCAACGTCAACGGCAAGGACCTGAACCGCAACTGGGATCGCCCTGCCGACCCGGTGCTGGTGCCGGAGAACGCGGCGCTCGAACGCTGGCTGGAAGCACTCATCGCGCGTGGGCGGCGGCCCGACCTGGCCATCGAACTGCACAACGACGGCCGCGGGCTGTTGCACCTCTCGCGCCCGCCCGTACCCGGGCTCACGGAGCACCTGGCGCGCATGGCACGCTTCGAGGCCATCCTCCGCGCCCGCACGTGGTTCACCGAGGGCCATACGGAGGGCGACTTCCGCAACAGCGGCACCCTCGGTGACGGCTGGCTGGAGCGCTATGGCATCGATGCCCTGGTGCACGAGCTCAACGCCAACTGGGTGGAAGGGCGGAAGGCCTACACCTCCGCCACCCTGTGGCAGGAGTACGGCGCCTCGCTGCCGGCGGTGTTCGAGGAGTATCTGCGCACAACTCGTCGATGAACGACGCGGCGTGCCGCGCCTGTGCGGCCGTTCACGCGCGGACGAGCACCTCGAGCAGTCGCGCGCGGACCCGACGGTCGGCGGCGCGCTCGGCGATGGCCCGCTGGGTGACTCCGGCGAAGTCCTCGATGTCGCTGCGGCCACCGTGGTCCATGAACCACTGCGCCTGCGCCAGGTACCCCTCGAAGTGGTCCGGTGCAGCCATCGTCGCCCGCAGCACGGTGTCGTGCAGCGCGGTGAGGCCGTTGACGACCGGAATCTCGTTGATCGCGTCGGCCAGTTGGGGCGCCTCGAGATGCTCGGCGCAGGCTTTCAGGATGTCCAGGTGGTTGAACACCGCGGCGCGGATGATGGTCTGCGCGCCCATCGGATGCTGCTCGTGGCGCGTCGGATCGGCGCCGTGCGCCAGCAGGTACCAGGCCAGTGACAGGCGCAATTGGGCGACCGCCTCGACGGGCGGCAGGCCGTTGTTGCCGGTGACGGTGACGATCAGCGGCGGCTGCTGCAGCGGCCCGCCCAGCCGGTTGACGTCGGCGCCGTCCCGCTCGACCAGGGCCGCCACCGCGGCGAGCGTCCCGGCGACGGCCTCTGGCCGCGAGGCCGCGTCGTGCAGCCCGGCACTGATCGCGGTGCTGAGTCGATCCGCCAGAGCCTGGGCCCTCCGCTGCGACAGGGGCACGCTGGGCGCGATGCGACGGAGATAGCTCTCGTAGTAGGCGGCCTTGGCCGCCGCCGGGCTGTCGTACGGTCGGATGACGTCCATCAGCGCCGCGTTCTGGAACTGCGCCGCGAACTCCATCGCCCCCAGCCCACGGGCCGTCGTGATCGACGTGCTGGCCCCGCGCGCCACCAGGGCACGCGCCAGGTCGAGATGACCGTAGAACACGGCCTGCAGCAGCACGGTGTGGCCGTTCAGGTCCCACACCGCATCGAGGTGCGACGGCTCCCAGTCGAGCAGACCCGTCGTCGTCGCCACATCGCCGGAGTGGCCGGCCATGTGGATCGGCAAGGCCCCCGAACGGGCGTGAGGCAGCGCGGGGTTGGCGCCGCGCGCGCGCAGCATGGCCACGGTGTCGGCATGTCCACGCACGCAGGCCCACAGCAGCGGCGTCCAGCCGTCGGCGTCGTGCCGATCGATGTCGCCGCCGGCGCTGATCCAGGCGGACAGCCCCGCGGTATCGCCCGCCTTGGCCAGCGCGATGGCGTCGGCCACGGCCGACACGGCCGGCAGCTGGATGTCGACGCTCATGCCGCGACCCCGGCGATGGCCGCCGCCACCAGTTCCGTGTTCTCGCACAGCGTGAACTCGGCGATGAGGCCGTCCCGCATCCGGAACAGCGCCAGGAATGTGTTGTCGATCTTCTTGCCGGTCGCCTTCACGGTGAACGTCTCCTTGCCCAGGATGACGACGTGGTCGTCCTGCGCGAGCAGCAGCGGCACGTCGAAGGCCTGCCACTCGAACGTCCCCATCAGCAGTCGGCAGTATTCGCCGACCCCGTCACGCCCCTGCCAGGGGCGGTTGTAGGCGATACGCCCGTTCGACATCGGCGGGCTCCAGATGACGTCCTCGGTGCACTGCTGCTGGATGCCGGCGATGTCGCCACGACCGAAGGTCGCGATGTGGACGCGGATGGCGTCGAGATTGGTCTGTTCGCTCATGGCAGGAACACTCCGTCGCCGCAAGGGCGAGTCAGGACAGGTAGCCACGGACGCCGGCGATGAGGAACCCGGCGCCGACGGTGGTGAAGAGGAAGCCGAAGCGCCAGATCGCGACCCGCTCGACCATCACCGCCAGGCCACCGAGCAGCATGTGCACCTGGAACAGCGTCAGGGCGATGGCCAGACGGTCGTGGACGACGTTGGCTCGTTCGCCGCGATCGGCGAAGTCCTCCATGCGCGTGCGGACGGCCAGTTGCCTGGCCTGGACCGCCAGCAGGTCCGTCTCGTGCTGCGACGTGGTGGACGCGCCCATCGCCTGCAGGATCTCGGCCTTGACGCGCAACATCGTGTGACTGGCGTCGACGCCCTCCGCGACTGCGGCGTACTCGGTCTGCCCTGCCTGGGCGACCGCCGCCCGGTCCGACGCAAAGGTGGCGAGCAGCGCCGCTCCCGCCGCCAGCACGGCCAGCAGCGACGACGAGAGCGCCACCCACATCTCCCAGCGCTGCTTGCGCCGCGTGCCAGGCGCGGCCTCGCCGATGAGGTCGTCGACGGCCAGTTCCTCGATGCTCTCGGACACAATCTCCTCGATCTCGCCAGGCATGGCGCTCCTACTTCGACACCAGGACCACGACGCTGCGACCGGTCACGAGGTAGCGCGGCGCCGTGATGACGGTGGTGGCGGCCGGATCCATGTCGGCGCCGCCCGACAGCGCGGTATCGGCGAGACGATGCCACCGACGCGTGGCCACGGCGGGCACGTCGAAGTCGAGGCTCTGGTCGTCCATGTTCATCATCACGTGCAGGTCGGGCTCCCCCTCGGCCAGCCCGGCCAGGGTGAAGGCGAGGACGCGACAGGACGGGTCGTTCCAGCCGGGCGCGTCGAGCTGGCAGCCGTGCCAGCCCAGCTCCGGCAGGCCGCGCGCGTTGACACGTCCCGCGACGTAGTCGGCGCGGCGCAGCTGCCCGCACTGCTTGCGGAGCGCGATCATCCCCTTCACGAAGGCGTGCAGGTCGCGGTGCTCGTCGAGCAGGGTCCAGTCGACCCAGCTGATGGCGTTGTCCTGGCAGTAGGCGTTGTTGTTGCCACGCTGCGAGCGCCCGAACTCGTCGCCGCCGAGCAGCATGGGCACGCCCTGGGACAGCAGGAGGATCGCCGCGAGGTTCTTCGCCTGCCGTGTCCGCAGGGCACGCACGGCAGCATCGTCCGTCTCGCCCTCGACGCCGCAGTTCCAGCTCAGGTTGTCGTCGATGCCGTCGCGATTGCCCTCACCGTTGGCCTCGTTGTGCTTGCCGTTGTAGGACACGAGGTCCATCAGCGTGAAGCCGTCGTGGCAGGTGATGAAGTTGATCGAGTTGGTGGGTCCGCGTCCACTCGCCTGGTAGAGATCGGCGCTGCCGGCGATGCGGGTGGCGACGGCGCCGACCACGCCGCGGTCGCCGCGCACGAAGCGGCGCACGTCGTCACGGAAGCGGCCGTTCCACTCGGCCCAGCGCACCCCGGGGAAGCTGCCGATCTGATAGAGGCCCGCCGCGTCCCAGGCTTCGGCGATCAGCTTGGTGTCGGCGAAGGTCTCCGACAGCTCGAGGTTCCACAGCACGGGCGGATGGGCCATCGGCCGGCCCTCTTCGTCGCGGGAGAGGACGGAGCCCTCGTCGAAGCGGAAACCGTCGATGTGCAGTTCCTCGACCCAGTACTCCAGGCACTCCTGGACGAACTTGTCGGTGATCGGATGGTTGCAGTTCACCGTGTTGCCGCACCCGGTGTAGTCCATGTAGTAGCGGCGATCGTTGCCGACGAGGATGTAGTACGTGGCGTTGTCGATGCCCTTGAAATGCAGCGTCGGCCCCTCGTGGTTGCCCTCGTTGGTGTGGTTGAAGACGACGTCGAGGATGACCTCGATGCCGGCCGCGTGCAGCGCCTTGACCAGGTCGCGCAGCTCGCGGAGGTGCGCCCCGTCGTCCCTCGTGGCGCAGTAACTGGCCTCGGGCGCGAAGTAGCCCACCGTCGAGTAACCCCAGAAGTTGGTCAGCGTGGTGTCGCCGACCTGCCGCAGGGACTCGGTCTCGTCGAAGTCGAAGATGGGCAGCAACTCGACGGCGGTGATACCGAGATCCTGCAGGTACGGGATCTTCTCCATCAGCGCGCGGAACGTGCCGGGCTCGGTCACGCCGGAGGTGGGCGACGCCGTGAAGCCCTTGACGTGGGCTTCGTAGATGATGCTGTCCTGCATCGGCCGGCCGAGGGGACGATCGCCCTCCCAGTCGTAGTCGGCGGTGTCGATCACTTCGCACCGCATCGACTCGTGCAGGTTGTCGGCCTCGCCACAGGCGGCGACGCGATTCCACACCGCGTTGGAGATGCCCTTCGCATACGGATCGAGCACCACCTTGGCCGGATTGAACCGATGCCCGCTGGCGACGTCTCGCGGGCCGTCGACCCGGTAGGCGTAGTGCCAGCCGGCCGTCAGTCCCTCGACGCGCACGTGCCAGAAGAAGAACGTGCGGTTGACGGCTGGATCGAGCACGACGACCTGCGCCGGCTCGGCATCCGCGGCCGCGGCAAACAGCAGCAGCTCGACGCCCGTCGCGTGCTGCGAGTAGAGCGAGAAGTTGACGCCGCCCTCGTCAGGCGTGGCGCCGAGCGGATGGGGCCGTCCCGGCGCGCAGACGAAGGTCGACGCGCCGTGACGATCCGTGCGGGCGGTATCGAGCAGGACGTTCACGCGAGGACCACTTCCTCGCCGAGTTCCTCGGCGTCGATCAGCGACCGGATGGCGTCGCTGGCGCCCTCGATGGTGCAGGTGGCGTCGGTGGCCAGCTTGCCGCGCTCGAAGGCGAGCGCGCGCAGGGCGGCCTTGGACAGCACCGTCAGGTCCTGCATGTCGAGGGTCACCCCCTTCGGGTTGGCGGCAATCAGGTTGGCGAGCTTGACCCGGAAGTACGGCGCCGCCCGGTTGTCGAGGTCGCCGCTCAGCGTCATGCGATCACCGCTCACCGTGATGCCGAAGTGCTCCATGCCCTCGGCCGGCACCAGGCGCACCTGCACGCGCAGGGCGACGTCGGAGGCCGGCAGCTGCACCGTCAGCGCGTCGGCATCGAAGTCGGCGTACGGCTTGCCGTCGATGGACACCGACTCCAGTCGCACGCTGCCCGCGGGCAGCAGGTCCGGGGCAACACGCAACGTGCGGTCGGCATCGGGCCGCGGCTTGAAGTGCAGGTCCAGGGGCTGCTTGGTGATGAGCAGGTTGGTGTAGACCGCGGCGAGATAGCACAGCTCGAAGCTGTGGTAGCCCGCCATCGAGTGGCTGCCCTTCAGCCGCTCGTTGCCCATCAGGTACGGCGTGCCGTTGGCCAGCACGTTGAAGTAGATGCCGCCGGCATCGTGGTCGAGGAACCAGGCGTTGTAGAAGGCCGTGGACTCGCGCGCCAGGCGCAGATGCTCGGGCTTCTTGTCGAGGCCGAACATGATCAGGTAGGCGAGGATGCCCTGCTCCTGCTGCCACCACGCCTTGCGATCGTGCCAGGCGAAGCGATGCCACTCCTCTCCGTCGGTCATCGTCCGGGCGACCACGTCGTACCAGCCGCCGCGCTGCTTGTCCATGCCGTGCTCGGGCATCAGCTCGGCGATGCGGGTCGCGAAGGCGCGATACTCGGGCTTGTCGACCATGGCGCGGATGCGCGACAGGTTCCACGCGATCTTGAGGTTGTGGCCGACCACGGCCCGGTTCTGCTGCCAGCCCCAGGTCTGGTCGTGGCTCCAGTCGGCATGGAACTTCTCGTTCACGAACGGGCTGTGCTCGTAGTCCGGGAAGTGCGCCGTGATGGTGTCGGCGCAGTACTCCAGCATCGCCTTCCACTCGGGCTTGTCGGTGGCGAGCACGGCGTTGATCAGGTAGGCCGGCGCATGGTCGCCGACCGAGTTCCAGTTCTTGCGACCACGGTTGCGGTCGAGCGACTCCGCGGTGCCGTCGAAGGTGATGGGATCGATGTGTGACCAGTAGCCGCCCAGCTTCGCATCGAGGAAGTACTTCTGGAACATGTTGATCGTCATCTGGATGTCGGTGGCGATCCGCGTGTCACCAGTCACCCTGAACGTCTGCGTCGGACCGGCCAGCGCATAGATCTGCTCGTAGGCCGGGATGGCGTCGAAGTCGTCGCCGAACTCGGAGGCGAAGATCTTCCGCTCGTGGTCGCCGACGACGTCGATGGCGTGGTACCAGTAGCAGGTGTCGTCGCTGGCGTCCTTGCAGCGGAAGTGGTCGCGCAGGTAGGCCGTGCCGGCATCGGCTGCCTCGAGATAGCGGTCCTTGCCGGTGAGCAGGTAGGCCGACGCGAAGCCGTAGACGAGACGCGAGACCGTGTCGGTCTCCTGGCGGTAGTCGCCCGTCGTGCGGCCATCGGCCGTCAGTTGCGTGCGGTAGCGGCGGAAGTCGATCTCACCGTCGCCGAACTCGGCGTCGACGTAGAAGTCCCCGAGTTGACGAATCTGCTGGATCCACCAGTCCTGTCGCTCGAACACGAACTCGTCCTCGGTCCGTCCGGCGAAGACCAGGTGCTTGGCCTCGAACCGCGTGACGCCACCTTCCGGGTAGAAGACGCCGTACACGAAACAGAAACGGCCCTCCTGCAGCATGTTTTGCACCTGGTCGGTCGAGATGAAGCCCTCACCCAGGTTGCGGATGATCTCCGCGTAGCAGTTGTCGCCCAGCTTGACCTCGAACTCGCGCCCGTCGGTCGTGGTCAGCGTGAAGTAGTCCTTGCGCTCCCACTCGAAGGCGGTGACGTACCCCATCACGAGGTCCGAGAAGGTGAAGTGCATCGGGTCCATGTCCGTGGCTCCTGGCTGTCGGAAATCAAAGGTCAGCGACGCGCGGCCAGCGTGTCGATGAGCGTGCGGGCGAGCAGGTGGCAGTGCCCGCCGGTGCGGGCCGTGATCAGGTCGCCGTCGGTGACGACGTCGGCGTCGACGTAGTCCGCGCCATAGGCACGCGCATCGCCGATCAGGTTGTTGTGGCAGGTCAGGCGGCGGCCCCGCACCAGGTCGGTGCGCGGCGCCGTCAGCCAGAGGCCGTGGCAGATGATGCCCTTGAGCACCGACGGCTGGGCGAACGCGCGGGCGAGGAACTCGGTGGCCGGCGGCACCTTCGTGACGTCCTCGGTGTAGCGCAGCCGATCGGCGACGATGCCCGAGGGGACGATGACGGCGGCGTAGCTCCGGATGTCGTCGTCGGTCAGTCCCTCGAAGCTCTCCGTAGCCACCAGCGGCGCCCGGTACTCGTGGCCGGTGAAGGTGATCGACGGCTGCCCCCAGAGACGGGTCAGGAAGTGCAGCTCGACACCCTCCTCGGGGAAGCGATGCTGGTAGTAGTGGATCTCGTTCTCGTAGTAGTCGGACTCGATGAGCACGGCGACCTTGAGACCCGCGAGCGGCTGGTTCATGGCGTCACCTCGGTGGCGTCGGGGCCGATGATCCAGTGCTCGGTCACGGCCAGCGTGTGCATGTAGCGGGTGTCGAGGAAGGTGGCGGCGTCCGGCAGCACGCCGTCCACGTACGCGGGCGAGGCCAGCGCCACGTCCATGGCGGCGACGTCGTCGAACCACAGCATCGCGACGCCGTCGAAGGGTGTCTCCGACACGGCGTAGAACATGTCCGGCACCGGGCAGACGTGCAGGCGGCGCAGGCCGGGCACGGCCTGCACCTTCGGGGCATAGACGTCGCGCGCGTGACGACGGAAGGCGTCCATCGTCGTGCCGGGCAGGCGCTTCAGCAGCACCATCAGCTTTACCAGGCCGCCGGCGCGACTGACCGGGGGGCCAGGCAGCAGCACCTCCGTGTCGGTGTTGAGCGCGATGGTCTGCCAGAACGCCGCCCAGTTGGGCTCGTCGGCACGTGCGCCACGAATCAGTTCCGGCGACTGCAGCGCCCCCAGCAGCGCCTCGACATCGTCGAGCCAGATCTCGGCACACCCACTGAAGAGCGGCGGCCCGGTCTCGTCGGGCCGTGCGATCCGGGTGTCGACCGCGTAGCGGCGGATGCCCGGGATCTTGCTGGCGAAGTCCACGGCGTGGCGGTGGACCCAGTAGTCCTGGAACTCCGCCTCGCTCATGCCAGGGCGGGGCGCGGCGAAGATGAACTGATGCAGCATGGCGTATTCGTGTCTCAGGTGCGGGCGTCGGTCACTGCCCGCACTTGCAGCCGGGCGTGTGGTCGTCGGTGTGCTCGGTGAGCACGAGGTCGATGAGGAACGGACCGTCGGTCGCGAGTGCCTCGTCGAGGACGGCGGCGATCTGGTCGGCGCGTTCGATGCGTCGCGCCGGCACGCCCATGCCGCGCGCCAGGTCGACGAAGCCGAGCGGCGGGTCCGAGAGGTCGAACGAGGCCGGGAAGGCGTGCGACGGGATGCGCTGCTCCTGCCAGTAGTGCGCGATGTTGAGGTCGAGCAGCTTGTAGCGCGAGTTGTTGCAGACGACGAACAGCGTCTTCGTGCCGTACTTCTTCGCGGTGTACAACACCTGGATGGTGTACATGCTGCCGCCGTCGCCGGTCAGACCGACGACGAGCGAGCCGGGGTTGGCCATCTGCGCGCCGAGCGCGCCAGGGAAGCCGACGCCGAGCGAGCCGCCCCGCGTGAAGAAGTAGCTGCCAGGCCTGGTGCGCGGGATGGCGCGATTGAAGGCCATCGAGCTGGTCAGCGACTCGTCGAAGACGATGGCGTCCTCGGGCAGACGGGTCGCCAGCGCCGCAGCAAAGGCTTCCATCGTCGCCTGGGGCTGTGCGGCACGATCGCGATCCACGGCGGCCTGAGCGGCGGTGGCACTGGCCTTGGCCTGCCGCATCGCCGCGACGCGGGCGGCCGCTGCCGACCGGGCCTCGGCGGGCATCGTCGCGCGCAGCGCCTCGTCGAGGGCCTCGAGGCCGCACCGGGGATCGCACACCACGCCCAGGTCGACGCGGTGGTTCTTGGCAATCTCGTAGGCGTTGAGATCGAGATGGACGATCCGGGCCGCCGGGTCGAAGATGTCGCCGAGTTCCGGGAACACCTCGGGCAACAGGTATGTGCCGACGACGAGGACGCCGTCGCCCTTGCGCGTGATGGGCAGGCTGACGCTGCCGAACATGTGCCCCGTCCCGCCCTGCAGGCACGGGTGCGTGGTGGCGACGTTCAGGTCGCCACCGTCGGCCACCCAGATCTCGGCGCCGAGCGTTTCCGCGACCCGCTCGAGGGCGGCGTTGGCCCCCGACCAGGCGACGCCGTCGCCGCAGAGGATGACCGGTCGCGTGGATCCGCCGAGCAGGCGCGCCGCCTCCGCCGTCACGGCATCGTCTGGCCGGACGCGGGTGGACGGGATGCACGACGGGAAGACCGGTTCGTCGTTGACGGCATCCATCACGTCGGCCGGCAGGCAGACGTAGACGGGTCCCATCGGGGGCGTGGCGGCGATCTTGATGGCGCGGCGCAGCGTGCGGAGCAGGTGGCGCGGGTCGAGCACCATCGTCGCGTACTTGGTGACGGGCTCCATCATGGCGACCAGGTCGGCCGCCATCTGCGCGTCCATGTTCATGTAGCGGATGCCGGCGTCACCGGCGATGACGACCAGCGGCGCGTGACCACGCTTGGCCTGGTAGAGCGCACCGACGGCGTTGCCGATGCCGGGCGAGCTGTGCAGCTGCACGAGCGTCGGCTTCTGGGTGGCGCGCGCGTAGCCATCGGCGCTGAGCACCGCCACGCTCTCCTGCAGCGTGAGGATGTAGCGCATCTCCGGAAAGTCGGCCATGGCGTCGAGAAAGCCCTGCTCGACGGTGCCGGGGTTGCCGAACATGTGCGTCATGCCATCGGCGATGAACTGCCGGAAGATGGCGTGACAGCCGGTGTTGGTCTGCGTCATCGACGTGCCCTGAGAGAGGTGCGCGGCGGCTTACCAGCCGTAGCGGCGCAGCCCATGGTCGAGGACGTTGACGAACTGGTCGCCGAACTCGTGCGAGCACTGCAGCGACCGTGCGGTGATGAACGGATAGTCGACGATCACCGAGGTCGCCTTGCCGAAGTTGCCGTGGTACTGCCCCTCGGAACCGACGGCGTCGGCGAGCATGAACTCGAGGCAGTACGGTGGCGGCCCCATGTTGAAGTCGGTGCCGATGAAGCCGGTGCCATCGTGATAGTCGAACTCGATGCAGTGGCCGGTGACGTGCTTGCCGCGAATGAGGCTGCGGCGCTCGTTCATGTCACGGGCCATCGGCAGGCAGGCGACGCCGTAGCAGATGGCGGCAATCGGCTTGTCGAGCCCGTGGAAGCCGAGAATCAGGTCGTGGACGCGCTGGTTGTTGACCATGTCCACGATCGGGCCGCTGCCGCCGACGAGCAGCAGTCCGGCGTACGTGTCGAGCTCCTGCCGCAGGGCCCTGAGCCGCTGGTGGTAGGCCTCGAGGTCGCGCAGGAACGTCGCGCTGCTGTAGTAGGGCCGCTCGGGGAACCAGGCCGACAGATCGATGGGATCGTCCAGCAGGGGGCTGTCCTTGAAGGCCACCACCTGCGCCGCATCCTCGGGCGTCGTCACGTGGTACCCGAGCGGCGGGTCCCAGTAGGTGGTGTCGTAGCTGGGTGGCAGCGCCACGGGGCGCCCGCCCTTCGGCGTCGTGTAGACCAGCTCGTACCCGGCCGCTTCGAGCTTGCGCATCGGGCCGGTGAGCTCGACGCCCCAGTAGCCGTGGTTCGAGACGACGGCGAGGACCTTCTTCGACATGCGGAACACCCCTCGTCGGACCGAACAGGGACTCCTCGGCCCGCAGAAATGGCACGTTGGCTGCCTTGCCCCCACCCAATCGGCACCGTTGCGGATTGGTACAGTGGGGCGTCGACTCGGAGAGTCGGGAGGCGGGAGGCGGGAGGCGGGAGGCGTGAGCCGACCAGGACTTGGCCGGGGGCCGGCGCGGGGAGCGCCGGGTGTCGCGCCGGCGGAGGAGGGCGAGCCCTCCCCCACCGTGCGAGCCAGAACAGGCAGGTGCGGTGCCGCGGCGCGGCGCTCGCGGATCTAGCGGGTCGTCAGCTGGTCGCGCGTGGTCTCGAGCTGCTGCCGGACCTCGCGGATGCTGTCGAGTTCGCGGCCCGCCGCGCCGTGCTCGATGCCGCAGTAGCCGTGATAGCCGGCGTCGAGGACGATCTTCATCATCCGCGGGTAGTCGAGCGGACTCTGATTGCCCTTGAAGTCCCACGCCGTGGGCTTGACGCTGACGCCCCTGGCGAGGGGCATCATCTCCTGCACGCCGACGTACGAGTCGTAGCTCTCGACCTTCGCGTCGGGGTTGGCCTGCGTGGGCCGCGAGATCGAGAAATTGCCGAAGTCGGGCAGCGTGCCGGCGCGTGTGTGATCGGCGGCCTTGATGGTCTGCATCAGCCACTTCGCGTTGCTGCTCAGGCCGCCGTGGTTCTCGATGATGACGTTGAGCCCGTGCGTGTCGGCGAACACACACAACTTGTGCAGGCCGTCGGCCACGAGCTTCTGCTGCTCTTCCGGCGTGCCGCTGCTGTAGGCGTTCACCCGGATGGAATGGCAACCCAGCGTCTTTGCCGCCGTCACCCACTTGTAGTGGTTCTCGACGGCCGTGTGGCGCTTGGCGGCATCCGGATCGCCGAGGTTGCCCTCACGGTCGCACATGATGAGCACCTGCGTCACGCCCTCACCCTTCGCCCGGGTGTTCATCTCGGCCAGGTAGGCCGCGTCGGTCGCCTTGTCCATGAAGAACTGGTTGACGTACTCGATGGCGTCGATGCCGACGCCTCTGGCGATCTTCGCGAAGTCCAGGTGTTGCAGCGTGCCCTTGCGCAACGGCTGGTTGATCGACCACTGCGCCAGCGAGATCTTGTAGAGCGGGGCTTTCGCCTGTCGTGCCCGCAACGGCGCCGCTGCTGCCATCGCCCCGGCCGCCGTCACCGCGAGGAACTCGCGGCGTGTCGTCTGTCTTGCCATGTCTGTCCGCTCCACCTTGAGGCCTGAGCCCTGAGCCCTGCTTCTAGAGTCCGCCCGCGATGTCCTTCCACTCGACGACCTTGCCGGTGGTGATGGCCATGTGCCCCATGATCGCCGTCAGCGCGCCGGTGGCGCCGACGCCGATGTCGGCCGGATTGGCGCCCTTGCCACGGATGCACTCGTAGAACGCGAGCATGTGCGCGTTGGGCGCTTCGTCCATCTTCGGCACCAGTTCGGCCGGCGCCGCCTCGCCCTCGAGCGGATACACCTTCGTGTCGCCCATCAGGTCGCAGGCGCCCTTCTTGCCGTACACGTGCACGAACTGCCCACCGCCGGGCAGGCCCTTCGGGTGGAACACCATCTGCGTGAAATAGAGCTTCACGTTGCCAGGGTAGTCGTAGCTGAGGGTGTACCCGTCCATGATCGACCGCCCTGGCGGGTCGTCCTTGTAGAGCAGGATGCCGCCGAAGCCGGCCGCCTTGAGCGGCGTCGCGCCGATCGCCCAGTTGCACAGATCGAGGTTGTGCACCGACATCTCGATCAGGTAGCCGCCCGACTTCTCGACATCGAAGAACCAGTCGGCCGACGTGCCGGTGTGACTGAGGTCCGACTCGGAGTGCCGCTGGGCCTTGACCATCAGCACCTCGCCGATGGCACCGCCGCGGATCTTGCCGACGGCCGTGCCGAGCCGACGATAGGACCGCAGCTGCTGGCCGGAGACGAACACCTTGCCCGAGGCCTTGACGGCCTTGACCACCTGGGCCACGGTCTCGGGGGTGATGGCGACCGGCTTCTCGCAGTAGACGTGCTTGCCGGCCTGCAGCGCCGCCACGGCCATCTCGGCGTGCAGGTGCGGCGGCGTGGCGATGACGACGGCCTCGATGTCCTTGCGGTCGATGACCCGACGCCAGTCGGCCAACTGCGCCGGCGTGTCCCGCGCCGCGGCCTCCGCCGCGGCCTTCATCCGATCGGCCTTGACGTCGCACACGGCGGCCACCTTGCCGTGCTCGAGCACCGCGTGCAGGTCGTTGGTGCCGCGTCCACCGGTGCCGATGATGCCGGTCGCGATGGCTCCGGCGACCGGTGCGGGCGGAATCGCCACCCGGGGCTGGGCCATCGCCCGGCCGGCCAGGGCCGCGGTGGCGGCCAGCGTCGTGCCTGTCTCGAGGAATGCCCGTCGACTGAGGTCGTGCGTCACGTTCAGATGCCCTTTCATGCCGCGGGCACAGGTCTGGCCTGCAACCCGCGGATCACGCTCTCCATGTATTCCCTGGCGCGGCGCGCGAGCGCATCCACACCGTCAGGCGTCGTCGGACGCCCCACCAGGGGCTCGAAGATGTTCTCGAACACCAGCGGCATCGTCAGGCCCGTCTGCATGACGGGCGCGAAGAGGCGGTAGTGATCGATCTCGCCGAAGCCGGGACCGCAGTCCTCGTCCTTCGGCCAGTCGCGGTGGTCCTTGATGGCGAAGGCCCGGACGTCGCCGACGCACGTGGCGATGTCGGCAATCGGGTCGTGGCTCTCGTAGTCGAGGACGTTACCGGCGTCATAGCACATGCGGACGCCGGAGTCGCCGACCTCGCGGATGATCGTCGAGCACATCGCGCCGGTGGCCGTGTTGCCGCCGTGCTGCTTGATGAGCACCGTGATGCCGGCCTGCCGCGCCACCGGCCCGATGGCCTTCAGGCACGCGATGACGCGCTCGTACTCACCCGGCCGGGTACGGCCGAACGTCAGCAGGTAGGGGATGCCGGCGGCGGCAGCCTGGGCGATGCGCTTGCGGTGGGCGTCGGCCGCCTCGGGTTCCTCGAGGAAGACGGTGGAGAACATCATCACCGGGTCCAGGCCGAGATCGCGACAGCGTCGGCCCAGCGCCGCGGCGGTGGCCGGCGGGGCCTCGACGTCCATGGCCGGTCGCGTCTGCCCGCTCGCGTCCTTGTGCGTGACCCCCCAGGCGACGTGCGGATAGCCGGCCGCCTTGATGCCCTCCAGTGCCCGTTCGATGGGAAAGGCCGCATACGGCAGCGTCATGCAGGCCATCTGGAAGGTGGTGGCGGCCGCCGGGCGTGGGGCCGGCGCCTGCGCCGACGAGGCGGCGGCTCCGGTGCCCGAGAGCGCGGAGGTCATGCCCGACGCGGCCAGCGCCCCCAGGAACTCACGTCTGTGCATGGCGCAGAGCTTATCGCAGTCGGCGTGGCCCGGGGACCCGCGAGCGCCCTCGCGGTGGAAGCGCTACCATGGAGGATGTCGGGGCCAGGCCGTGAGGCCGCATGGCGTCGCCAGACGGTCCGACCCCAGACGCGCCCGGGAGGGCGTTCGCGTGGCGATCAGAACGCGCGTCTGGCTGGCGGTGCTCGTCCTCGCGGCGGCCATCCTCCTCGTCGACTACGTCACGCCTCCGCTCGTCGAGTTCTCCACCGCCCTCGTCCTGCCGGTGCTGGTCGCGGTCTGGTACCTCGGGCGTGGCCCGGCGACGATGCTGGCGCTGCTGCTGCCCTTCCTCCAGTTCCTCGTGACCGTGGTCGTGCGCGAGGAACCAGGCGTCACCACCGCCGTCGCGAGCGGCGACTTCGTCATCCGCACGGCCGTGCTCCTGCTGGCCGTGTTCGCGATCACGCACGTCCAGGCGCAGCAGCGCCGCATCCGGCACCTCGAGAAGCTGCTGTCCATCTGCGCCTTCTGCAAGAAGATTCACACCGCAGACGGGCACTGGGAAGCGCTCGAGAGCTACATCAGCAGCCACTCGGACACGATGTTCAGTCACGGCATCTGCGATGACTGCATGCGCACGCACTACCCGGGATTCGCGCTGGTCTCGGACGAGCCGCCAGACGACGCGAGATGACGAGCGGTGGTCTGTCTCAGTAGCCGCGCGACGCATCCACCACGGACAGCATGCGATCGCCGGCGACGAAGCGCCGCAGGTTCTCGCGCACCAGCAGCCAGCGTGCGTCCTCGTCGAGGTCGGAGTCGGCCGAGACGTGGGGGGTGAGGATCAGGCGCGGGGCCTTCCAGAGCGGATGCCCTGCGGGCAGCGGCTCCGGTTCGACGACGTCGAGCCCGGCGCCCCCGAGCCGTCCCTCCCGCAGGGCACTGGCCAGGGCCTCGGTGACCACGGTGCCGCCGCGTCCGACGTTGACGAAGAAGGCCGTCCGCTTCATGGCCCCGAAGATCGTCGCGTCGAACATGTCGCGCGTGTCCGGCGTCAGCGGCAGCGTGTTGACGACGATGTCGGCCTCGCGCACGAAGGCCGGCAGATCGGCGGGCAGGCCCATCCGGCTCACCAGGGGCGGCACGTCGGCCTTCGTGTTGCGGATGGCGATGACCCGCATGTCGAAGGCATGCGCCCGCCGCGCGACTTCGCTGCCGACACCGCCATAGCCCACCACGAGGATGGTCTTGCCCACCAGGCTGAAGGCCGGCTGATCGCCATCGGCCAGTGCGGTGAACGGCGTCCAGTTGGCCGACACGGCCCCGCGCGCCCAGCGTCCCTCCCGCTGCGCAGCCAGATAGCCGGGCAGGCCTCGCGAGTGGGCCAGGATCATGGCCATCACGTGCTCGGCCATGACGGGACCGGCGATGCGCTGCATGTTCGTCAGCAGGATGCCCCGCTGGCGGAAGACGTCACTCGTCAGGCAGCGCTCGACGCCAGCGTTGTAGGTCTGCACCCAGCGCACCCGTGTGCTCGAGGCCAGCACGGCCTCCTCGCAGAAGCCGAGCACGGCGTCGGCCGTCGCCGCCGCCTCTCGCGCCTCGCCCGTCGTCCCGGCGCTGACCAGCTGCACGCCCGGCGCCACCTCCTGCAACCAGCGCTGGAGGGCTGGCGTCATGTCGCGGACGAGGACGCGCTCGGGCACGCGCCACGTGGCCGACGCCCGGAGCGGCTCGGCGGCCTCGCGCAGGCCCAGGTCGGCAATCATGCGAGCCGTTCGCGAGGCGTCGGGTTGTGCGAACGCCGCCGGGACCAGGCACGACGACAGGGCGACGAGGGACAGCGTGAGGCGCAGACGCATCAGTTCTCCTTCCAGCCGAAGGCTCGCAGCATGACGTGGAAGATGTCGGTGTTGAGCATGTACCCACGCACGCGATCGGCCCCAGGGCCCATCGCGGCCACCATCACGGGTTCGCCGGTGTGTCCATTGTCCATGCGAACCGTCGGCAGGCGGATGCTCCGGCGTTTCTCCTCGCGTGCCAGCGTCTGCTCGGCCTCGAGACCCTCGAGCAGCGGCGCGCCCAGCCGTCCACCACGCAGCGCCAGGTCGAAGGAGTGGTCGGCGGTGAACAGCAGCAGCGTGTCGCGGCCGACGACCGTGGACATCTTCGCGATGGTCGTGTCGAGCGCGACCATGCGGTCGAGTCCGGCGCGGACATTGTCGGTGTGGGTGTCGCCTTCGACCATCAGGAAGTAGCCCTTCTTGTGCCGCGAGAGGATGCGGTGCGCCGCCAGCACGGCCTCCTCGAGGTCGAAGGCTGACGACTCGAGCAGCACGATGGCCCGCCGCGCATCGGCGGGCACCTCGGCCAGCGACGCGTGAATGGGGCGCGACGCGCCCTTTGCCACCGTGTCGAGGTCGCTGCCCACCGCGGCCAGGGACTTCGTGAGGGCCGCCCGCCCGGGACCGATCATGACGTCCACGCCATCGCCGAAGCGCGGCGCGAACGCCTGCTGGAAGATGACGGCGCTCTTCGCCCGGTCGTTGGCATGGGCATAGAGCGAGGCCGGTGTCGCGCCGGTCATCGAGTCGTTGGTGACGAACCCGGTGGCGAGGCCGTGCTGCTCGGCGTACTCCAGGATGGTCTTGAGCGCCGTGCCATCGGTCTGCCCCTTGACCGTGTCCGGCCCCTGCGCGATGACGCCATTGTGGGTCTTGTGTCCCGTCACGATCGCCGTCATGCCCGCGGCGGAGTCCGTGACGATCTGCGACGCTGTCGAGGTGTCCGACAACGCGATGTTGGGCATCCGCTGGATGAACAGGCCCCGACTCTGGCCCGTGGCGTGCAGACTGGCCGCCGTGATGGTCGAGATGCCACCGGCATCGGCGAGGAACAGGACGACGTTCCTGGCGCGGCCTTGCGCGGACAGCAGGGCCGGGGTGAGGACGAGGAGGAGACAGAGCACCCGCTTCATCCGCCGAGTATAGACACTCGCGACGTGCACGGGGTCACCACGCCGCGACGCGCCGGCAGCTGAGCGAGGGCTATGATCCCGGCATGACTCACGCCCGACTGGTCCTGGCGTTCCTGCTCGTGTGCGGTGCCCCCGCCACCGCCGCCACCACCATCCGCATCATGCCGCCGGACGGCGGCATCCTCCCGGCCGGACAGTTGCTGGACATCCGGGTCGAGGCCACGGGCGACAACGGCGTGCCGCCGGCGGGCCTGCGCGTCTGGGTGGGTGGCGACGAATGGACGGCACGCAACGACCCGAAGGCGCAGGAGGGCGCCGCACGCGGCACGACCAACTTCCTCGCGCGCCGCTTCAGCACCAGCACCGCCGGCCCCCTCGTCATCCGGGCCACGACCAGCGACGGCGCCTCGGCCGAGTCCCGCCTCCAGGTCGAGCGTTGGGCTGGCCCGACGCGGCCGGCCCAGCCGCGGGCCCGCAACGTCATCTTCTTCCTCGGTGATGGCATGGGCGCCGCCCACCGCACCGCCGCGCGCATCGTGTCGCGGGGCATGCACAACGGCAAGGCGCGCGGACGACTCGCCATGGACACGCTCGAGGTGACCGGGCAGGTGATGACCAGTGCCCTGAACGCCGTGATCACCGACTCGTCGCCAGGGATGGCCGCCTACGTGACCGGGCAGAAGCACGCCAACAACCAGGAAGGCGTCTTCCCCGACAACACGCCGGACGTGTTCGACAATCCGCGCATCGAGTACTTCGGCGAGATGCTCCGGCGCACACGCGGCCCCGGCTTCAACGTCGGCATCGTCACCACGGCGGACCTGACCGACTCGACCCCGGCCGCCAACGCCGCGCACACGTCGAGCCGGTTCGCCGGGCCAGGCATCGCGGCGCAGTTCTTCGACGAGCGGGCGACCAACGGGGTGACGGTGCTGATGGGCGGCGGCGCCAACCACTTCGCACCGAAGGCGGCCGGCGGGACCCGGCCCGATGCGCGCCACCTGGTCGAGGAGTTTCGCGGTGCCGGCTACGAGACAGTGCGTACGGGCACGGACGTGCGGGCGCTGCTCGACCCGGGGCGTACCGCGCCACGGCAGGTGCTCGGACTCTTCCACGCCTCGCACATGGTCGTCGCCTTCGACAAGATCGGCGCCGGCACCTACAGCGACGAACTGGCGCTCGAGAAGAACGCGGCCTATCGCGACACGCCGATGCTCGAGGACATGACGCGCCTCGCCCTGCGATCGCTGTCGACGCATTCGCCGGCCGGCTTCTACCTGATGGTGGAGGGGGCCTCGATCGACAAGCGGGCGCACGCCGCCGATTCCGAGCGCAGTCTGTGGGACACGATCGAGTTCGATCGGGCCGTGGCCGTGGCCCTCGAGTTCGCCCGCGCCACCAACAGCGACCGCGACCCTGACAACGACACGCTCGTCATCGTCACCGCCGACCACGAGTGCGGCGGCATGTCGATCATCGGGGTCGGCAACGAGCGGTATGCCCCGGCCACCCTCGGCCGGGCCGTGCGCGACTACGCCGGTGTGTTCCGCTTCCTGCCCGAGCAGGTCCTGCCGTTCTTCCCCAACTACGTGGTGGACGACCGCGGCTACCCCGTGGACCCGAATCCGTCGCGCAAGCTGCTGATGGGCTGGGCGGCGGCGCCGGATCACGTCGAGAACTGGGTGGCAGACCGGGTGCAGACCGAAGCGGCCGTCCTCGAGAAGAAGGACGATGGGCGACTGGTGGCCGTGGCCAACCCGGCGCGCGCCAAGGACGGCGAGATACCCGGCTTCCTCGTCTCGGGCACCATCGAGAATGGTGAGACCGCCTGCCCGGACCCGCACGGCTGCCCCGGCGACACGGCCTCGAACGGCCACACGTTCGCGGGCCACACGGCCACGGACGTGCCCCTGTTGGCAACCGGCCCCGGGGCCTGGCAGTTCACCGGGGTCTACGACAACAGCGACGTGCTGCTGAAGCTGCTCCGCGCGGCGGCGGGCACGTATGCCCCCCTCCGATAGCCCTGCGCACCCCAATGCCATGGTGATTCGACCGACCACGGCCGCCGACGTCGAGGCCATGCACGCGCTGGTGACCGCCGTGTGCCGCGAGCGTCGCTTCCTGGGCTCGACGACCGGATTCACCGTCGAGCAGACGCGCGGATACGTGGCGCACGTGCAGGCAACGGGCGGCGTCTCCCTCGTGGCCCTCGAACAGGAGCGCCTCGTCGGCTGGGTGGACATCGTTCCCGGCGCGTACGAGGGGCTCACCCACGGCGGCCGCCTGGGCATGGGGCTGGCCCACGAGGCGCGCGGATGTGGGCGCGGCGCGGCCCTGCTCGAGCGCGCCCTCGAAGACGGCTTCGCTCGCCTCGACCGCATCGAACTCGAGGTGTTCGCCTCCAACACGCGGGCCATCGCGTTGTATCGACGCGTCGGGTTCCGCGAGGAGGGGTGCCGGCGCCGGGCCAGGCGCCTCGACGATCTGTACGACGACATCCTGATGTTCGGACTGTTGCGGACCGAGTG
>NZ_JALHPM010000074.1:0-30630 GCF_022842525.1 Luteitalea sp. | reverse complement strand
GGTCGCTCACGCCCCCAACTACCCTGCTGCCCACTCCTGCGGGCGGCAGACCACGCCGCCCGGTGCCCGCGACGGCTGCCTGCCCCGAACGCCTAACCTCCCCACACGCAACGAGTACCGGCGTGCGCTGACGCCTCATTCGCACATCCAGCCACCGTCGCGATGGACACCGAACGCGGCCGGTGTCCTGCGACAGATGCACGTCGGCGTCTCGTCCCCTGCCTCGTCCCCCTGACGGCCGCGTCAGGCCGTGGCAAGCAGGGAAGAGAGATGACGATACCGATGCGTCAGGACCCGGCATTCGAGTTGACCGACTTGCCTGGCGATCGCGTCGGCCAACGCCGGTGATACGGACGCTTGCACGACCGCGTCCCCACGCTCCCGCCACACCCGGTACAACGCCTGGAAGCGCGGGGCGGCGAAGGCCCCCGCCGCGCGCCTGAAGCGCGCATCGCGTGTGCCGAGGCCAGCACGCCGACCCTCCACGTACCACTGCAACTCGTCGCGCGTGTCGGGCCGCAGCGGCATGGCCAGTTGCTCGAAGAACGCCGTCATGTAGGTGCCGCTCGCCTTGGCCAAATGCTGTGGCACCAGGAGTCGGATGGTCCAGGCCGGCAGTGCCCTCAGCAGGTCGGCGTGGTGCTCCAGAAACGCCCGGAACTCGATGGGCGACGGACGGGTCAGCAGGTACAGGAACACCGTCGTGCGGGCATCGCGTGAGACGCCGATGGGCAGCTTGTCCACGAAGTGACGAACGGTCGCCGAATCCGCCCCCGCGTACGTCACCGTCGGCAGCTCCTCGCGCGGCACGGGGCGCTCGAGCGTGAAGTAGCCGACCTTGTCGTGCTCCGTGCCCAGCCACGTCACCGTCCGGTCGTCGAGCACGGCATCGAGGATCATCAATCGTTCGATGGCCCTGGCCAGCGCCATGGGCTTTCGGTGCCGGTTGTCCGCGTCGCCGATGGCTTCGTACAGGGGCCGGTGGTGCACGTGACAGATCAGCGCCCGATTGTGGCCGCAGGGCTGCATCGTCGCCATCCTCCTGGCGAGCAGGCTGGCAAAGAAGTCGTGCGACTTCTGCCCATGGACGATGCCTCCATAGGTGCAGTAGTGGCGATCCATGCAGGCCCCGCTGTGCAGCATCACGGTCACCAGAAACCCTGCCTGCCGGCCGGTGAAGCCGAACGCCTCGACGGCGGAGAGCCGCTCCTCCCACGTCACCGCAGCACCTCCTCGGCCAGATGAGGGTCGGGGCCCCGCCGCCCACCAGACCGTCCGCCCTTGCCCGACAGTCGCCCTCCGACTCGGCCACCAGACGACCGGTAGCGGGTGAAGCCCGCGCTCGCCTTCGCCGAGGCGTGGAGGCCGCGGTAGTGGAGGGTCGTGACCTCGATGTCCTCGATCTCGCGCCGGCCGTCCGTCGTCTCCAGTTCCAGGCGGAGGTCGGGGAACTGCACGTGGCCGTCGCGCACGGACAGCTCATGCTCCTCGGCCCACTGGCGCACTTCGTCCGGAGTCCGCTTGACCCGCCCATCCGACTCGGAACGTCCACGGTTCGGCTCCTGAAGGAATCGCTGATACTCGCGCTTCAGGTCGTGCTCGAGGACGACCCGCAGGATGCGTGCCTCGCGCTCCGCCTGTCGTTCTGCGCTTCGTTCGTACGCGCGGTACACCTGGGTGTCGTGACCCAGTTCGCGGGTGCGCAGTACCCCGGCGTGGAAGGTCTGGGCCGGCTCGTGGTCTGGTCGTCGGTGCGCCTCGAGCAGCGCCCTGCCCCGTTCCGTCAGGGTCACGACAGGCGTCCGACTGTCGCGCTCTGTCGGCGCGACCGTGGCGACCAGGCCGCTGGCGCGAAGATGCCGCAGGTCACCGTTCCAGAGCGCGCCGGCCTCACCGCGGTCGTCCTTCAGGTCGTCGACGGCGACAACCCGGAATGCCCCGAGCGTCGCCAGCGTCCGCACCTCCGAGGCCTTCAGGCTGTACACCTCGTCACCTAGCAACACGGGCTCGCGTTCGCGGCCCTGAGGCAGGTCCAGTCCCTCGGCAAAGACGTCTCGGGAGTCCCGGCTTGCACGCTCACGGGCATCAGACGTGCCCGATCCGCGGCCTGGGCTGGGCGGTCCCGACGATTCTCTCGTTCGGGGATCGATGTGGTCCCACATGGCTGTCTCCTCACCTTCGTGTCAGGTAGGGCTTCAGGTCCTCGTGGACGCTGTCGGGGGTGCCGAGCTGGCGGTCCACATGTGTGAGCTTCCGACCTGCGTCGCGAAGAAAGAGCCAGCGGGAGATGCCGTAGAACAGTGCGCAGAGATTCAGGAACAGCAGCAGGATGCCACCGCCGAGGACCTCGGCATGGCGGTGGAACAGCGTGGACTTGTACGGCGCGAGAAACGTCAGCTCGCCCGCCAGCCAGGCCACGAACAGGAACAACACGAGGGCGGCGAGAAAGGCAGCATTGGCGATCATCGTTTCGCCTCCTCGAACGCCTGGTCGACGCGGAAGTACGCAATCTGGAGGCCGAGCGGATTGACCCGGACGAACTCGTTCGGCACGTGGTCTCGGAGTGCGAAGTCGACCTGTGCGACGTGGGTTTCGCGAGACCGCTCGTGGCGCGTGCCTGGCGTGTAAAACACCTTCTGGAAGCTGACGGTGGCCTTGAACGGCGCCGTGGTCAGCTCGCTGAGGCTGACGTTCTGTACGACGATGTCGATCTCGTCGGCCGAGGGGGTCGCCAGGAACGTCTCGAGGGCGCGGCTCTGGTCGTTCTGGGAAATGGTGGCGTCTGCCAGCGTCGGCTCGAGGAACAACAGCGAATCCGGATACTCCCGCTGCACCGTGGTGCGGATACGGCTGAAGTGCTTGACGATGAACTGCGTGAGGAAGTAGCGCAGCTCGGGCGCTTGCGGCGCGTACCCCGTGGCGTCGTACTGCACCGCCTCAGCACGGCCCACCTGGTCGATCCGGATCACCAGGGGCTTCACCTCGGCGTAGCGGCTCGTCGTGTGGATGTTGAGACCGACCAGGCCGAGCGCCACCAGCGACACCAGGACGAGCGCAATCTTCAGGTAGGTGTTGAGCACCAGCGCCGACCCGTACACCTCAACGAACTGGCGCTTCGCGCTGTCAAGGGACTTGGGAGCGATGTCGCCGACCGTCGCGCGCATGCTGCACTCCTTCAGGCGCCGAAGTAGCCCTTCAGCAGGTGGTACGCCATCCACAAGACGCCGCAGGTGAACCCCAGGAGCATGGCCACGCCGATGGCGATGAACAGCAGTCGCCCGAACTCCGGCGACGCGGTCTCGTCGCGCTCAACCTGGTCCGGATCGTCCCATCGTCGTGCCATGGTTCTGCTCCTTACCGCCGACTGAGCACCCGGCCTACACCCACACGGGAAGACAGCGCGGTGCCACCGCCCCCTCCTGTGAAGATGTGATTGGTCAGAGTCGGGACCATCAGCATTCCGACGACAAACGTGCCGATCACGGCAACGGCCTGGAGGGCGTAGACCCCATACTCCGCCTGCGTAATCGTCGGCGGCAGGGTGGTGACGTATCGGAACACGAACTGCTCGAACACCATCAGAAACGCGACGGCCACCACAGGGATGAACGAGTACTGGATGAATGCCTTGAGCCAGCCCCAGAACAGCCAATCGAGCTTCGGCACGATGAAGAACGGCACGAAGATGGGGCCGAGCAAGGCGCATACGGCACTGGCGATCAGGCCGAACGAGATGACGGCCAGCGAGATAGCCTTCGCGAGCGCGACGAGGAGCAGGACGGTCCAGTAGATGAGGTTGGCCAGGATGGACCACGGGTCTGGCTGCATGAAGTGTTCGGTCAGCTCGTCCAGGTGCCGGTAGATGTTGTCAAAGGCGCGGGCCTCGAGCACCGACTGGAAGTAGTACGCCTGGTCGGTGATGAGGTTGCTGAACGACACGCCGATGCCAGGCAGGGGCGACTCGTAGAACGTGATCAGGGAGTAGCCGAACGAGACGAATAGCAGTAGCTTGGCAAAGTCGAACGTCTGATCTCCCAGCCCGTTGCCGGAGAACATCATCCGGATCCCGTGCCACGCGATGATGATGGTGGCGAACGCCATGAACAGCTGGTACCCGAAGCGGATGAACTCCGGCTCGTACGTCAGCAACAGGTTGCCGATGGCCTGCTGGATGGTGGGCAACAGGTTGAGCGAGGGCTGAGTAGGCATCGTCGTCTCCTGAAGCCGCTACGGCTGCCGCCACGTCCGAAGGGCGTCGCCCGAACCAGCCACCAGCGCCTCGTTGGCGGCACGGCGGTCACGCCACGCCACGATCTGCATGTTCATCGCTGCCGCATCTGTGTCGCGAGCGCGCTTGTTCTCGAGCAACAGCTGCTCGACGACTCCTGTCAGCAGGTGGCCTCGGGCCTCGCGCTGACGCGCCCCAATCAGGACGGCACCGCTGATCTTGTCGAGCACCGCTGTCGTGCTCTGCTCGAGCGTGCCGTTCGTGACGTCACCTTCGAGGCCGTCGATGGCTGCCAGTTCCCGCCGACCGTTCAGCCGTGTCTGGCCGCTCTGATGCGTCGCGGTGATGATGGCGGCGTCCGATGCCTGCACGGTGGCGAGTCGGGCGGCAAGGGCTCGCCTGGCCGTGGCAGGCAGCCGGCCCACGAGCGTCGCGGCTGGGACGAGCGGATGGCTGACACCCAGATAGGCGAGACCCGACGCGTCCCCGTAGTTCAAGGCGGCGTTGTACGCCCTCGAGAAGTGGAACAGTCGTGGGTCCTCGAAGTCGTGAATCCGCCACCGCGGCGCGTCAGGCACGCCGAACTTGCCAAGGTCCGTGAACATGCTCAGCCGCTGTGCCATTCGGCGCAGCTGGCTGTGCTCGTCGCGCTGCAGCAGTTGCAGGTACTCCTTCAACACGGCCGTGATTCGGCTCTGAGTCGTGACGGCGACGTCCGTCACGGTGATTTGCGCATGGGCACGGGCGGTCGTCACGAGGACGATGACAAGGGACAGGCAGATAGCACGCATCGCACTTCTCCTTCGTCAAGGCTGGCGCCAGGTGCGCAGGGCGTCACCTGTGCCCGCGACGAGCGCGTCATTCGCGGCGCGGCCGTCGCGCCAGGTGACCAGCTGCATGTTCATCGTCGCGGCCTCGGTGTCGCGCTGGCGCTTGCCCCGCGCCAGCAGCTGCTCGAGCGCGTGTGAGAGCAGCTGGTTCGTCGCCATGTCCTGCCGGCGGGCCAGCAACTCGCCGCCGGCGATCTTGTCGAGAATGGCCGTCATCTCGTGGTAGCGAAGCAAGCCGTTCAACACGTCCGACTCGAGTTCACGCACGGCGCCCTGGAGCTGGTCCTGGTAGCCCCGCAACGCGCCGACCTGGTGGCCCGCCATCAGCGCGACCGAGTCGCTGATTTCGATGGTGGCGTACTGTCGCTCGAACATCTGGCGCGCCGCGGCAGACAGGCCGCGCGCGGGCACGCCAGGCCGTTCGAGCGGCAGGGCGGACGCGTAGTAACCGGCGCCAGATGGGTCGCCGGCGTTCAACCCTCTTAGCCAGGACTCGGCGTACGACCACCGCCCGGCATCATGTCGGGCGACCCGTACGGGCGGCATCCGGTAGTGTTCCATCGCGCCCAAGCCCTGAGACATGCGCATGATGGTGCGGTACTGCGCCCGCAGTTCGTCCAGGTGGCGCTGCGCACTCTGCGCGATGAGCACCGCCTGCGTCAGGTGCGCGATATCAGTCACGGGGATCTGCGCCCGCGCCGGGACGACCGCTGACGCGGCAAGAACCAATGCAACGACGGCCGTTGTGCGGCTCGACATGACCATCCTCCTTAAATTCCACCGGCTCGACGGCCGCCCTGGAACGCCGGCAGTTCCAGGTCGCTGGTGAGGTAGACCTTCACGCGATGCCCCTCGCGGATGGTCACGGTGGGCAGCCGGTTGAGAAACCGGTTCATCACCTGCATGCTGGCCTGCGCGGTCGCGTCGCTGACACTTCCGGCAACGACGACGGTGCTGTCACTGTCGCCGCTCGACAGGCCGGCGGTGCCGATCCACTGTGCCAGGCCGCTGATGAGTCCGACGGCGGCAGCGGCCCCGAACGTGGACCAGTAGTGGTGATTCACCTTGTCTCGCAGGCCGGCATCGCCGATTTGGTTCAGGCCCATGAACCGGTCGAGACGGTAGGTGCGGCCATCAGGCAGGATCAGCCTATGGAGTGCCACGGCAAGGCGTGACTCCCCGAGCGATTGCACGGGCCGTGTCTCCCCGAGTATTCGCGCGCCGGCAGGGATGACGACCTGGTGGCCGCTGTGCGTATAGATCGGATTGGTCACGAGCAGATTCACCGGCGCGGCACTGCCTCCGTCAAGGCGGTTGGTGAGCACCGTGTCGATGAACGTGCCCTCCAGGAGCCGGTGCTGTGGGCCCGAGGCGGCAATGGGGCCGGTGAAGGCAGGCGCGCTCGATTCGGCAGCAGCAGCGGCCTGCGTGGCGGCTAGTGGTGCGGCCGGGCTGATCACCTGCGACGGGAATGTCGGCGCGCCCGACTTGGCCGTGGCGCGCATGACGGACTCGACGACCTCATCGACCGACGGCAGTCCGGATTCACCGGACGGTGCCGACGTCCGCGCCGTCTGTCCCCCGGGCCGTTCGTTGTCTGGCCGACGACTGACGGCGACATTGCTGGCAAACAGGCTTTCGTACTCACGCCGCCGCCGATCGGCTTCGAGGGGGTCCTCCCTCGGGGCCTGGGTGGGCTCGTCGTAGTACATCGCCGGGGCGGGCACACCTGGCTGCTCCGGAGCCTGGAGTTCGCGCAACGCCTGGGCCTCGAGCGATCGGAGCCGGTCCTGGTAGTCCCGCACCCGGTCGGCGCTGGGAGCCTGCGGCGGGGCAGCCGCCGTCGTCCTTCCAGTCGTTGGCTCGGGCCGACCGACCAGCAGGATTACGAGCAGGATGCCAGCGGCGAGTCCCGCCATCAGCCACGTCTGGAGGTTCCGAGGCAGCACCCCACGCGGTGCGATCCGGTGGTCGGTCACGCCCACCGTGCCTGGCGTGTCGGTTGGCTCAGTCATCGCCCTTCACCGTTCCTGGAGGGAGAAGGAGAACCGCTGCTCGCCGACCGCCAGGTACCCGCGCTCCAACACCTTCGGAACGACGAACGTGCCCTCGCGCACCTGGAAGTTCACGACCGCCGGCTTGTCGTCCTTCACCTCGTACAGGGCGGGCAGTTCGCGGGCATCCGACTTGATGTAGGTGAACTCGCCGTCGTGCCACATTGCCCGGACGAAGAACGGACGCTCGTACTTGACTGCGCCGTAGCCGAACGTGAGCTTCGTCGGGTAGTCCCGCCGATACTGCGCCGTGGACTCCACCGCCTGAGCCTCGGCGGAACGGATCGCCGCCTGGGCCTCCGCGACTTTGGCTTCCAGCGCTTCGACGTGTGCCGCACTGTAGAAGCGCGCCCGTCCGGCCGGGGTCGCCTCGTCGCTTGCCACATACACCTTCAGATCTGGTGAGGCGTTCGGCGCGCCTCCCTCACTGAGCAGGAACGAGTAGATGGCCCCGCTTGCCGTCACGAGATTGAGGTTGGTTGCGGCCCCAGCCTTGGCGGGCTTCACATGAGCGATGTTCTGGGTGGCACTGATCACCCAGAAGTCGCGGTCGCCGCAGATCACATCAAGGATCTCGTCGTTGTCTGGCAACACGATCATCGTCGTGTAGCGGAGTCGCGTCTGGAGCGCGATCACACTGCGCTCCGTTGCGGACACTTCACGAATCCCGACTGTCTGCCCGTTCACGGGCAACGGCAGACTGACGATGGCAACTGAGACGAACAACGCAAAGGGGCCATGAGCCATTGCACACCTCCGTTCAGGCCGAATCCGCGAGGCGGGCGAGCCCCGCGTCGAAACCACTCTCCCGAAAGATGGTCGCCACGCGTTCGTTGTCGACAGGGGTGTTGGTGTAGATCCAGTAGCTCTTCGGATCCACGTTCAGTGAGAGCACTTTCGCCAGCGACGGCCGCTTGAGCAGGATCTGCTGACGCGGCACAAGGCTCGTCAACAGCTCCACTTCCATGGGGTTCAGGTGGAACAGGTCCACGTACTGCTGCGTGTCGAGCGACGGATTCGCGAGCAGCAGCTTGGTCGGACAGCTCTCGACGACGGTGCGGAGTAGGTCTGCCGACGCGAAGTCGTCCGCCGTCTGGGTGGCCAGCATCATCATCGCGTTGCGCTTCCGCCAGGTCTTCAAGGCTTCCTGGACGTAGGCGCGCAGCGTGGGGTGCTGGATGAAGCGCCACGCCTCGTCCATCACGCACAGCTTCAGCGTGGCGGCCTCCGCCGACTCGAGCACCCGCGCGGTGACGCGGTGCAGGATGTAGAACAGGAGCGGCTCGAGCAGGACCGGGTAGGCGCGCATCGCCTCGAAGTCGAAGACCTGCAGGCGATTGACCGTCAGGGTGTCCTCCACGTTGTCGAATAGGCTGGCGTATCGCCCGCCGTCGATCCACTTGTGCAGCCTGGCAGACAGGGCACGTGGCAGCAGGTTCGACAGCGTGAACAGGCGACGCTGGCTTCCATCGAGGACGTAGAGGTTCTCGATCGCTTCGTAGACCTCCCGGTCCTCGAGGTCGCTCAGGTGGTAGTGGTCGCTTCCCTCGAGCAGCACCCGGACGAAGGCGTGCAGGAAGTGCAGGTGCTCCGGCGACGGCTCCAGGGCGAACGGGTTGATGGTCACGTCGCCCCGGTCGAGGCCGACCTCGAGGTACTGCCCCTGCAGCAGCGTGGCCAGCTTCCGGTAGCTGTGCCCGAGATCGAGGATCACGGTGAGGGGGTCGTACTTCTGCGCGTGCGTCACGAGGAAGTTCAGGAGGAAGCTCTTGCCACTCCCAGTCGCGCCGAGCACGAGGGTGTGCCCGACATCCTGCACATGCGGGTTGAACGCGTAAGGCGTGCCGCCTGGCGTCTCGAACACCGCCAGCGCCTCCTTCTGGAGGTGAGCGCTCACGCGCTCGCCCGGGTCTGGCGCGAAGACGAAGCTGAGGTCGGCGATGTTCGTCTCGAGCAGCGCCAGCCGGCGGACATTGAAGGCGCTGTTGCCGGGGACCATGCCGAGCCAGGCGTTCAGGAGGTTGTAGCTCTCCTCGAACAGGCTGCCGTCATGGACGGCCAGCGTCTTCATCGCCTCCGCGGCCTGTCGGTCGAGGGCGCGACGGTCCGGCCCATGGAGCGCCAGCGTCAGCGAGCAGGCGCCGAAAAAGTGGCCATTGACCTCCAGCTCTGTCAGCGCGTCACCGAGCTGCCGCACCATGCTGGTGGCGGAATCGTCCACGAGCATCTCTTCGGGTTGCGTCTCGGGTGTGACGTAGTTGACCATCGACACGCGCTTGTTGAAGAAGTGCCGGCGACGGGTCTGGATATCGCGCCGCATCCGGTCGCTGGCCGTTCTCTGCCACTCGAGACAGGCGACAAACTCACCGGGCAGCGCCACCAGGTCTCCCAACAGATGCGCGAATGTCTGGCTCGGCGGCTCCTTCATCGTCAGTACCTTCACCGCGTGGCGTCCGACGGTGAGGTGGTCTCGATGGCACTCCACCGGCGAGTCGGCCACGAAGTAGTCGAGATGGGCGTCGTGCGAGAGCCGGGCGGCGTCCACGACCGCTGGCTCGTAGTTGAGCAGCTGTCGAAAGAACCGGAACGCGTCGAACTTGGGCAGCCGTCGAATGCCGAAGTCGGCCAGTTGCACCTCGAACGCTTCTGCCTTGTGATGCAACTCGGCAACGGCCCGGTCGACCTCGCTCTCGATGAGCGTCAGGCGGTCCGTGGCCGACAGCCATGATCGCAGTCCCCGTCGTGACGCCCGCCCGCTGGCCGCGATGGGCGCCTCCAGGAGGAGCACCGTGAACAGCTCGACTTGCGCGAGGGCGTCGAGCCGGCTGTTCAGGTATGCCACCCGACGCTTGATGGCCTCATTGGCCACCGGTTGCGAGCACGGGGCCGATGCGAACGGCGATGGGACCTGCTTAATCAGGTACTCGTAGACGCGACACCGCTCGTCCAGCAAGCGCAGTGCGGCTTCGAAGCGGTGCGTCAGCGTCCGGCGCTGCGCGTGTGTCAGCGCTTCGGCGTCGGCGCCTCGCACGGAAAACACCACGCCGACGTGGCCGCTCTTGGTGATGAACGTCTCCTCGTCGACGAAGCCCCAGAGCGCGAGCAGGCCGTTCACCGCGCCGGCCTCGCGATAGTCCTTCAGGAGCCTCGGGACACGCATCACGACGCCACCTCGATGTCGAACCGCTCGTGCTTGCCGGGATCGTAGCGATGTCGAGACCGCGAGGAAGCGAAGAGAATCCGGAGCATCTCGGGTTCGCGATGCGTGGCCCACAGACCGAAGCCATACAGCCCACCGAAGACCAGCAGGCCAGCAAGGAACGAGTAGAAGAGGTTGAACGTCGCGGCGCCGAGCAGGAGCGCGAGGAAGAACAGTCGGCGGTCGATGCCGCAGATGGTCAGCGGACGATGCAGCGCCTTGCACACCGAGCGATACGTCGGAGCTTCCGCCATGGGTGCCTCGTTGAGTCGCTGACTGGTCGCGACGGCTAGAACAGCCAGGTCAGGAACTGCGCCGCGAACAGTGCCAGGCCACCGCCAAAGACGATGCCGGAGATCTGCCGTTTGGCGCCGCCTTCGCCGAACATGAACAGCAGGCCGCCGATGACGATCGCGACCAGGGCGAGCGAGCGGGCCAGCGGGCCGGTGAACGTGCGCTCGAGATTGCTGGCTGCACGTTCCCACGGGGACTGGGCGAAGACGGCGGTTGGGAACAGCAGTACTGCGCTGATTGCCAGGGCCAGCACATGCCGGGCGCGCAGGGACACAGAGCGGTCGGCCATCGACACACCTCCTCCGGGAAACCACGCCCACGGGAAGCCGAATCAGGGTGTTGACAGTCGGAAAGTGCGGCGCGATGATGGGGCTGATTTCACGCCAGTCGCAAGGCGTCAGGCCGCACGCATTTTCCGACTTCGATCCAGCGACGTCTTCCCGCACGACGTCCTCTGGTGGATCGAACGCTGCTCGAGACCAGAATCTTTCTAGGCCCGGCTCCATCAGCTTTCGTCCACGCTGGCGTTGCGTTCACGTGATTCGGGGTGCATCTTCACGCGACCCCGAGCGGGGATGTGATGGACCAATTGCGGAAGCCTGGTCTGCTCGATGGGATGGGCAAGCCGTTCGACGCGCACATCGACAGTGTGCTCAGTCGACTCATGCCCCGTCTGCGCCGGGAGTTCCCGTCGCTTCAGGACGATGTGGCATACGTGGAGGTGCTCGAAGAGGCTGGTCGTCGCCTGGCCAACCGCGAACAGCGGAGCGGCGCGCTCGAGAAGATCAACGGGTACGCCTGGGTTACCATTCGCAGCATTGCCACGTCACGGTTGCGGCAGGGCCCGGCGCGCCTGCTGCAGCGCACCCTTGGCTCCCAGGCGGGCGATGCCGCGCTGTCGCACACGGCGGCGATGAACGGCTCGGTCGAGCAGGTCGAGCAGGGCATCCTCCTGCGGGAGGTCCTGGCCCTACTCACGCGGGATGAGCAGCGCGTGTGCCTGTGGAAGTTCATGGGATTCTCAAGCCAGGAGATCGCACGGCGGCGCGGTACTTCCGTCAATGCGGTCGACCTGCTGTTCTTCCACGCGAAGGAAAGGATTCGACGCACCGTCGGCGTTCAGCACTCAGAGCCCAACCGCACTGCGCCGGCAGACGAACCTCGTGTTCGGGTTGCCGGGCCTACCAAACTTGCACCTATGAGCGAGCACGCCGATGTCGAGACCGAGCCCACCTCCTGACCTGACCTCACTCGGGTTCGGGGACGAGATCGACGAGGTGCTCCGCGGCGCCAATCCGAACCCGACGAGGCAGGGCTGCCCTCCACACGACGTCCTGGTGGAACTTTCGCGTCGTGCAAAGCCGATCGGCGACCCCGCCTACGAGCATCTTCTGGAGTGCTCGCCGTGCTACGCCGAGGTGCGGGACATGCAGAGGGCGCACGCGGTGGCGATGCAGGACCGTTCGTCGCCTCATTGGTGGATGGTCGCCGCCGCGGCAATTGCCGCCGCGGTGGTGGCCGTAGGGACGGTGCGGCTGCGAAGCATGGTGGCGAAGCGGCGAATTGGCCTGCAGCGCCTCCGGCCACGCAGGTGACGCTCGGCCTGCGGCCCCATTTCGGTCACGGGAAGCCACACGTGTCAGACGTCGCTCCCGCCCGTCGCGAAGCTTGGTGAAGCTGAGTATTCTTTTGCTGCCTACGCGCGCGGAGCCGGGTCCCTACGAGGTCCAGTTGCTCGACACCGAGCAGTGCGATGCGCCCACGGGCCCCGAGGTGAGGGCGTACGACTTCGTCTTCTATGCGTGCGCCAACGAGCAGACCGTGAAGTGCCTGACGGTAGTCGGCGAGTACACCGTGGGAGGCGCTCGCGATCGATGTCGCCGGGCGGATTCGATCGACACGCCTCATCGAGGTCCTCGCCCGCCTCGTGAACATACACGGCGCCCCGTGGGTGCTGTGGTTGGCAATGGCCAAGAGCTCCTGTCGCAAGCGCGATTTGCGGGTCGCTCGTCAGCGGCATCGACACCGCTTGCATCAACTCCGGCCAGCCGTGTCAGAACGGCCTCGACGAGAGCTTCGGCAAGTGCCGTGACCAGTCTCAACGTCGAATCGTGGCGCAACCGCCACGAGACGATGGTCATGATCGAGCAGTTGCGACGTCAGCACTACAATGCTATCCGTCCGCACTCGAGCCTCGGGTAACGGTACGGTTCGGGTACAAGGCCACCCCGGGCCTACCAGGGACGACCAATTCACCGAGCATCGCTTGCCAGGAACGATCGGTCCAAGAAGTCAGATAGATCAGGCCGGCTATATGAAGCGCGTCAAACAGTTGCTGAAACGACTCACCGGTATCTCGACGCCCTTCCTGGGCCTATCTTGGGATTTGAGGCCAGACGGATCCGGACTGGACAGTTTTAGAGGCACGGTCTGCATTACATCTCTTGCAGACGACGGATTCGTACCCTTTTTGGAGCACGCCTCGGGTCGGCTGGTGTTTCTGGACATCGTCCTTGACGCTTGTGTGGCGACTTCTGAGCAGTGCTCATGCGTCGACGAAGAGGCCTTAGATTTGGATCGTGTGATCGCCGGTCAAATCAGCGGAATGCATTTGCCCCTGCCCAACGGTGTCCCAGGGACTCAGGGTGTCAAGTTCACCCTGCTCGGTGCTCGGCAGTTGAACTACTCAGCTGGCGGCACCGGATGCGTGTTCCTCGAGCTCAGTGGCTTTTTCGAGATCTCAACGACACACCACGGCGGGCCGTCAAGGACGTTCCACCTTCGTGAGCTCGACGCCCCACTCGAGCTTCGAGCTAAATATCTGTCTCGACAGGGCGAGCGATAGCAGCCTGGGCAGCGGAGCGCGGTCGACCTTGAAGGCCGAGCTCGATCATTGAACCAGTCGCTTCAGTCGCGGCCAGAGGTAGTTCGAGGTTGTCGCCGAAATACTTGTTGCAGAAGTCGCAGACGCAATCGAGCGTTCAGTTCTGCTCGAAGGTTCCGAGCGCCTGGGACATGACGTGTTCACGTTTGACGCGCGGTTGCGTCGACGTGCAGTAGATGCACGGCTCGACGGAACCATGAACGCGGCGGCCGGCGCTAGCTCACACTGCAGCGAGGACCGGTCGCAGTCAAGACAGTCCTGTCCATCGGCGGACCGATCTGCCTGGCTAATCAGAAGAAGAGGATTCCTCGCCGCAGGGGCTGCGGGCCGCAGCCGCATGCCTGCGGCGCACACGTTGGCACGCGGCATGACAGGCGGTCATGGCATCAGCGGCCGACCGAGAAGGATTGAGAAAGTCCCGCGAAAGCGAAGACGCAGGTGGCGTTGTCAGCAAGGAGGCGGAGCGTCGCTCCTTCTGCCAGGCCGCGCAGGTCTGCGAGTCTCTCAACGGTTCTGGTCACGGTGGTGGAGTGACTTGCGCCATCGCGACCGCCGGTGAACGGGGCGTCTGTCTCTGTCAGAAGCCTCTCGGCCGGGAGGCTTTGAATCAGGGCGACGCCTGATTTCGTGTCGAGCATCGGCAGGTTGACGGAGAAGTAGCAGCCGGCCTCGCAAGCCTCCTGAGCCGTAGCGACGCCGTCTGAGAACCAATGAAGGATCGGCAGCACACGCCCTGGCGTGGTGTGCTCGCGGAGGAGCCTGACGACATCGTGTGCCGCGCGACGGCTGTGAATGCTCAGCACGCGACCGCCCAGTCCGTCGGCGGCGATGAGGGCGCGCGTGAAGACGCGGATCTGATCGCTCCACGACGCGCGATGAGACGGCGTGCCGTCAAGCCCGATCTCGCCGATGAAGCGCGACTCGGGCATTCGCTCCTCAAGCAGGTCGATCTCGGCGTGGAACTTCTCAACGAGTTCGGGATGGAGGCCGATCGCTGAATGCACGTATGCAGTGCCGTCCGTCCACTTCCGGTTCTGCGCCCAAGCCCTTGGTGTCGTCGTGACTCCGAGCGTGACGAGTTTTGCCGCCTCGCAGGATGCGACGAGCGCGGCGGGATCGGGGAACAGATCCAGGTGACAGTGAAGGTCGAAGCCGCTGACGGGACGGGGTGTGCTCATCTCGGCTGCACGACGACGCGACGCGTGAGCGCCGCGACTTCCTCAATGCCTCGTCTGAACACCTCCCCGTACTGAGCGATCTCGGCGGCGTCGTAAGCAGACAAGGGGCCGGGCTTGTGCACCAACAGCTTCGCCAGATAGGGTCGGCGACGCAACCGCCGCGCCATCAGCTGGAACGAGCGCACATGCTCACCCTCGGGGCTGCGTGAGTTGAGGGGCTGCGCCTGAAGATCGGCGATGGTGTATGCAGTGGTGTCCGCCAGTCGTGCCGCCGAAAAGGCGGCCCTGCGGATGAGACAGGGTACGCAGAAGCCGCAGTGACCGGGCGCGAGGCCCTTCCATCGGGCCTTCGCAATCGACGAGCAGGAGATCGTCTCGTGTGCGAACCGGCGGATAAGTTCGGGGTTGGCGCACTCCGCGAGCATCTCGCCCTTGGTCTTGAAGCGATACGGGTTGGCGAACTGCGCAGGAATTCCGAGATGGTCAAGAAGATCCTGCCAGCGATTCATGTAGAAGGGATGAGTTGTGCGCGTGCTCCACGCTCCGACGCGCAACGGGTCCAGGGGTACGTTCAGCGAGATGAGCCCGTTCTCCGGCACGTGGATGACAGGACGTCCTTCGAGCCCGCTTGCGGCCATGGCCGCGAGGCCGAAGAACAGGAACGAACGGCCGCGCGTCGTGGGCTCCGTGCCCATGGCATGGCTGAAATCGTTGCTGTCGAATCCCACGCGTACCCGCACGTGGCGCGGGTGCATTGCTCCGTAGACCGCGCCTATGCGGTTCGCGCACGAATGCTGCGAGCTGGTGCTCAGTTCCCAATAGTGGCTGACGAGGAGGGGTGTCTGCTCGGCTGCGAGGAGATCGATCGCGCCGACGAAGCTGTCGAGCCCTCCAGAGAACAGGCAGACGCTGGATACCGTGGGCCGGATCAGGTTTCGTGGGCGCGTGACCAGGGTGCAATAGTCGGCGTGACGCTGGCGGAAGAACAGGCGCCAACGGTCGCCTGTTAGGAATCTGAGTATGCGCTCCAGGCGAGGAGCCCCTGCCGTCCAGAGCGCGGCGTCCTGCACGGGTATGTGCAGATCGATCTCACGGGTCCAACCGTCTTGGGAGTCGGCGGCGCGCTCTATCCGTGTGTCGGCGGCAGTCACGCACGCCGCGAGGATCCCGACGTCGACGGCACACTCGGATGGCACGATGCCACGTGCGAACAGTTGGGTGATCATGTCGCCGAGCCCGAATCCGAGGCGGCGGTCTCCGGCGATGAAACGAATCTCGGTCTCAAGGGCGCCCGCCATGTGCTGTGGCACGGCGGCGCTATCACGGGGCCCGAGTCTGGCGATCACGCTGTGTCGTGTCATGGCTGGGCATCCCCGATAGTAAGAAGGAGCTGCCACGCTTCCTGGTAGGTGGAGTCCACGACGTCGCGAATCTGCCGATCGGTGAAGTTCGGGAGGTTGGTCAGGTCGCCGCTGAAAGAATCTCGGACGGAACGCCTGATGTAGCTTCGCAGTTGCGTCTCGAAGGCCTGGATTGCCGCCAGATCGGCCGCGATAGCGATGCCGTTGACGCCGATGTCCTGAAACAGACGACCCTCGATGCTATGTGCGACGAAGGCGAGGAAGACTTCCTGTATCTGATCGGGTGTCAGGTCGGTCATCTGCTCGACTCCGAGCTCGTCGAGGCTGGCGACGGTCTCGATCCAGGCGTCGCGCGCGACTCCCTCGTCGATGGAGCCGCCGTCCGGACAGACGATATCGGTCAGGCCGAGGAAGATGTCAGCCACAGGCCGCCCGACGAGGTCGCGCAGATTGAGGCGGCGCAGGGTCGCCTCGACCCCGTCGCGCTGAATCCCCCTGAACACGCCGAGCGCGCCGCTGGCGGCGCGGGTCGATACCGCCATCCGTCGCGTCGCGTTGCGGGTTCCGCCTGTGCCCGAGCGTACATAGTGGCCGACGGCCCGCCGGAGTGCGCGGCCGTCCGTCCCGCCCGAACCCGCAAAGCCCGAGAAGTTCCGGCGCGCACTCTGAAAACGGGCGGGGGGCGGAGCGTTGGGAATCGGCGGAAGTCGCGCGGGTGGTTGCTGGGGTCCGTCTCCTTGCTCTCCGCCGTCCGGCGGCGCTCCGCCGGGCGCCCCCGGCAATAGACCGGAAGGCCCGTCGTCCAGCCACGAGGGAACGAGCGGCGTGCGTCCTCCGGGACCGCCCGATGATCCGGATGTTCCCATCAGCGCGTCCCCCGGGAAGGCGTGGCGAGCGCCTGACCGGCGACGGTCCTGAGGGGGGCGTTCTCGTTCTGGCCGGCCCACGACGAGAGCAGCTCGCGCAGCTGCGTCTTTGCCTCGGCGTCCGTGATTACCTCGTTCCACCCCTTGACCGCCCAGAAGCCAAGCTGGCCCACGGGGATTCCCCCGAGAAGTGTGAGGAGTTCTCGCTGGTGGGCCGGATGGTGTTTCGCTACGATCATCAAGCCTTCGAACCCCTGCGGTTGCGTCGTAAAGTTCCCGTGGCGGATTACACGCTCGCGCAATCCGCTGAACGCCTGGCTAGCGGCCTCGGGCGTGAGTGCCTTGACCTGCTGCTCGGCGCTGCGGGCGGCCATCTCCGATCCCCCCAGCGTATCGACAAGCGTCTCGATCCCGCTTGCCTCGCCAGGCGACGCCAGTACGCGCTTGTCTCGCGCGACGAACACATAGGGGCGCAGGTCCGTGCCTGCAAGCGAGGGCTTGAGCGCGAGCCAGCGCTGGAGCCAGTCGCGGTCCAGCCACTTCTGCGCCGCCGGGTCGGCGGCCGTCGGCTTCTCGTCGTTCGCTGCCGTCGGGGTCTGTGCTTTCGTCGCGGCGGCCTCAAGGGCGGCCAGTTCCGCGCCGCGGCCTTCGCCCGCGACCATGGCCGCGCCGGCGAGATGTTCGTAGAAGTCCTGCTGGAAGCGCTCTGCCAGCATCAGCTTGGCCAGCACGGTCTGATTGACTCCGAAGCCACGGGCCTTGGCGATGGCCGAGCGCACAAACAACGCGTTGAGGAACCGCTTGATCTGGCGCGGGTTGCCCCTCGTTCCTTCTGCGAGAATAGGCGCAATCTGCTGCGCGAGAAGAAGCGCAGCCTCGAGCTCGTCCTTCTTGCCGGCGTCAACGGCACGGATGTCGGCCTCCTTGATTCCCCCGGAGGACAGCCACGGCTGGTTAAGGCTCGTCCGAGCCTTGCCGAGCAGCGTCTGGAACCCCTGGTGCTGGTCGCCGACGAGCGTCTCCACGATCAGGAGCGTCACGTAGGTGCGGGACTCGGGAATCCCCAGCGCAGGAATCCTGAACGGAACCTGGATCAGTTTTTCAAGGTAGTGGCGCGCGTACGAAATCGGTCCCGATACGAGCGGCAGGTTCGGGAAGTGCTGCCGCACGGCGTACTCGATCATCCCTTCGTCTGCGCCAATGACGAACGCGGTCTTGGGCACGAAAAGAAAGAGCCGGATCGCCTCCAGCGTGTCAATGGCCGTCGCGGGCAGGCAGCGGTCGAGGTCGTCGATTAGGACCACGAGTTGATCGATCTTGGCCTCCTCCAGCAACTTCTCGAACTCTTTCCTGAACTCGTGTATCTGCTGCGGGACGCTGTGATCGTCGGCTGCTTTGAGGAAAGTCGCCGCTTCGGCGAGCCTGGCCTCGATGTCCGCCGGTGACATCGTCTTCACGCCGGCGGTGAGGGCGTCGATGCCCGCCAGCGCCGACGTGATCATGTCGGGCGACGGGAAACCTGTCGCCACTGTGAAGGCCAGGCCGCCGCCGCGGCGGAGCATCTTCAGCCAGTCAAGTCGCTTGAGCAGACTAGAGCTGACCTTCTTGACCTTGCCGACCGTGGAGCGCTGCCGCGCCAGCTCGGTGATGATGGACTCGATGAGGACGGTCTTGGCGTCGTCAAACCCCTGGAAGGTCCATCCGTTGAACCAGAGGCAGGCGACCGCCTTGTCGCCGGCCATCGACGCCTCGACCATCTTGAGGACGCTGGACTTGCCCGCTCCCCAGTCGCCGTGAACGCCGATCGTCAACGCTCGATGACGGCTCTCCCTGAGGAGATCGGCGACGGTCTTCGCGATGGCCTCGTAATTGAGGAAGTCAACCGCAGTCTCATGGTCCGGAATCAGCACGCGCACGCCTCCTGATCTTCGCCGCCCTTCAGAGCCTACCGATAAGCTAGTCCAAGCGAGGTTGCAAGCAGTCTCGACCCGTCGACGGGACAGAGACCTTGGGCCAGGCTGAAGACGTTCCTCTTGACGGGGCACTGACCTATTCGCTCAGGCGGTTGCCGATGGCGGGTCCGCTAGCGACTCGAACAACGCGAGGAACTCCGGCCGCTTTCCAGTGAACGAGGTCCACGTCTTTTCGTGGATGGCGAGCAGCAGAACGTGCTTTGCGCGAGTTGCCGCGACGAACGCGACCTCGCGTTCTTCCGAATCATCGGCGGGCAACCACCACGTCTCAGACGGACAGCTAGACTTGCCGCCAGCCTTCCCGGGCTTCGGGCAGTAGAAGGCCACTGCGTCGAACTCGCGGCCCTTGGCCTCGTGGACGGTCAAGACCTCGAGCGTGAGGTCGGTCGGCCATGCTGGCGCCTTCACCACCACGGCGGCCCGCACCTCGCCAGGCTTGTCGTCAGCGTTGGCCTTGAACGCCCCGCCAAGCCTTTGCTTGTGCGTGGTGATGCCGCAGTCTGCGGCGAGCTTGTCGCAGTGCGTCTTCACCCGCGCCGCCCACTGTGCCCACGTCTCGCCCGGCACGGCGTCAGCCACATTGAGCAGGAGCTTGCGGACGCGTCGGCGCAGCACAACCGGGTCGACGCCGTGGTTCAGCAACTCCTCGTCTGTCGGGCGGTCATCCTCGAAAAGGATGCGGCACATAAAGGCGTGCGCAATGTCCACGGCGCGGCGTCCGCGGCCCTCCAAGAGGCCGTCGAGCGCCCTTGCGATCTGGTCGACGCCGCGACACTTCGTCGGCGGATCCCCCGCCGATGCGGCTCGAAGGAGCTTAGCCTTGGTGTTCCGCCTTCGGACGAGGACGGCTACGGTGGCGCACTTCGCCTCCCTGGCGGCACCGAGCAGCTGCTCCAGTAGCTTGGCGTCAACCTCCGAGGGCCTGTCCTTGTGCTTCGTGACCACGGCCTTGCCGGCGCCCGCCTTCTCTGCGGGCAGCACCTGTGTTGCAGAGCGCGAGAGTGACGATGCCACCGAACAGACGCGTCCGGCGCAGCGCTGTGAGATCCTCAGCGGATACTGCTTTGTCCCGTGGAGCTTCTCGACACGCGAAAAGAGCTGTGGGTTCACGCCCGAGAACCCGAAAATCTTCTGGTCGACGTCGCCGACGACAAGCGCTTCCACCCTGGGCTCGGCGAGAAGGGCTAGCACGGCCCGACCGAGGAAGTGCCCGGTGTCCTGGAACTCGTCGATGCAGATGACCGGGAAGCGCCTCGCAAGGATGGCGCGCACCGCAAGACCGTGACACCCGTTCAAGATGCAGGACGCAAGGTAACTGCAGTCTCCGTGCGTCACGCGACCGCGCGATTTCCACTCCTTCCTCTTCTCTGTCAGGGCCCATCCCTTAACCGTGGCGGGCACCGACCCCGCGGAGAACCCGTTGGGAATCCGGTACTGGAACTCCGGAGCGTCCTCTGTGCCGCCCGTCGCCGCTATCTGGAAAATGGTCGGACGGATGCTGTCCGACACAGCAATCTTTACGCCCTGCATCTGCTGGTCCAGGGGGCTCGGGATCAGGCGGGCGCCCGACTTGGGCAGGCCGGCCAGATGGCCGAACGGCCCGATGACGAAGCGGAGGAAGAACGCGTCAAGTGTCCCCACGAAGTGCGGCGAGACTGTCGCGGCGCAGACCCTGTCCGCAATCTCGTCTCGGGCAACGTTCGTGAACGAGAGCGCCGCAAGGCCGCCGATCCGGTCCGTCCATCCGCGAAGCCGTTCGTCAACGATTTCGGCAAACACTTTCGTCTTGCCGCTGCCGGGCCCCGCCTGGACAAGCGTGATGCGGGCCTTCGAGCCGAGGACGGCCTTCTGCTCGTCAGTCCAGGGAAATGCGGTCATGGCTTTGGCTTTGATTCTGGCTTCGGCGTCCTGACAGCGTGCCGGATGGCATCTTCGATGTACGCCGGGACCGTGAACGCCGGCCCCTTCTCGTCTTGAAGAAGGGTTGCGAGTGCCTGCGCCAGTTCCGCCTTGCCGTGCTGCGGGCTCCCGCGGCAGATGGTGCGCCATAGCAGAAGGGCCCTATCGTCGGCGGTCGTGGGCGTCGCGAGTTCTTCACGAGTCAGCAGTTTGGGCTTGTTCGAGTAGCAGCTCTTCCATGCGTCGAACATGCAGAGCGCGTTGTCGGGGGCAGCCTTCGCAAGGTCGTACTCGAGCGTAAGTTCGGACACGCGGGCGCACACGGTCGGATGCGCCTTGAAGTCCTCGAGGACCGCGACCGCGCGATCACACAGCTGGAACGCTCCGGTCTGCGCATCCAGCTTGGGACAATCGTCGCGCCACTTCCCGGTTGGGCTGTCGATGAGGGGGTCGGCGTCCGTAAGGATGGAGAGGGGCACCGTAATCTTCTTTTCGCCGAAGAGCCTGCCGATGGTCGCGAAGTCAACGCCGCCGACGGGGACGACCGCGACCCCCTTAAGCCCGAGGTTAATTCCGAGCAGCTCCGCGAGCACTGGCAGCAAGAGGCATTCGCTGATCCCCTCGACGAGAATGACGCCCTGCGCGAAGAGCAAGCTCGCGCGAGTGACGTCGAGCACTCTGCGGAGCTGACGCTCCTGCGGCTTGTCGAGTCCGCACGCGTCGACCCGCACCACGCAGCGCTGGCCCTTGGTGTCGCGGTGCATGATGGCGAGGTGCTTGGGCTCGACGTGCGCCGCGATGGTCGGCGAATGCGTCGTGACGATCGTCTGGACCTTGTCGGCCAGCTCGGCGAGATGTGTGGCGAGGAGCGTCTGCAGCTGCGGGTGAAGGTGCGCTTCGGGCTCCTCCACGACGAGCATACGGAGCGGCGAATCCTTTCTCGCCTGCAACTCCGCAAGCACGGTCGCGATGTAGATCAGATTGTTGTAGCCGAGGCCGTTCGAGTCGAGCGTCTCAAGCAGGTTGTCGTCATCCTGGCCACTCAAAGGCTTGAGTAGCACACGGAGCGCTTGGACCAAGCGTCCGAATTCCGCCGGGGCCGGGCGGATGGCGGCTTCGCGCATCAGGTCCGTACCTGACGCCAGCTTCAGGACGCCCGCAACAGCGTCTTCGGCGCGCTTGATGAGATCGACTTTCTTGAGTGCGTTGTTTCCGTCGGCACCGATCTTGACGATGTCTCCGCGATCCTTCTCGCTCGCGGCGGTATCGAGGTACCGCGCTAGGCGACTTCTCTTGCCCGGCGCCAGCTCGCGTTCGGCGTCGCGGAGCGCTTCGAGAAAGGTGAGGGGCAGCGCTTGCAGAAGTTCGTCAGAGACGGCGCCTTCGGTGTTTTTCCTCTCACCGCCCCACCGACGGAACGTCCACTTGTTGCGGGCCTCCGAGTAGGTCCACTCGCAGTGGATCGTTGCGCTGGACTTGCTGGGGTCGACCTCGTCGAAGTTGAGGATCTCCAGGAACTCGACCTTATCGTCGGCGGACAGGGCCTCGAAACGCAATTCCACATGCACAGGTGCATCGACGTAGGTGCCATCAGGATTGCGGTGGCGGTCTTCCTTGTCGAGCAGCACTGCGGCGTCGCGGCCCACCGACTGCACGCCAAGCGCCCAGCGGAGCGCGTCGAGAAGATTGCTTTTGCCGACGTTGTTCTCGCCGACGAGAACGTTCAGACCAGGCTTGAGGACGACGGTGATGTCCTGCAGGTTGCGAAAATTCTGGACTCTCACGATTCCCAGGTACATCGGTTCCCCCGCTCATCGGCCGTTGCTTCAGAAAGGCGTGACTGTCGCCGCAGAAGGCTGCGCTTCCAGAGGTCGCTGCGTGCTCCGTTCTGAATCGCGCACAGGACGCGATCCTCGAGCAGGGCCGTGACTCTGTCGCCCCCAGTCTGAGGACACGGGCATGCCGGCGCGCTAGTCTCCCGATGGCGACCCTGTCTCATCAATTGGCTAGACATGACACCGCATACCGTCGACCCTGAGCCGAGCCCGACGCTCCTCGTGGTCGGGCAGGACCGTCTCCAGCAACTTCCAGAACCGCTTCGAGTGGTCACGAACGACCAGGTGACAGACCTCGTGGGCCACCACGTAGTCGACCAGCGACAAGGGCGCCATCATCACGCGCCAGTTAAACCGAAGCTCTCCGTTGCTGCTGCAGCTGCCCCATCGCTTCTCCTGCTCGCGAACGAGAATGCGCGGCGGACGCAATCCGGCGCGCGACGCGTAGAACCCGACCCGCTCGGGAAGCCGACGCTCAGCCTGTCTGCGGTACCACGCGACGACGGCCTGCTTCGCCAGCGCGGGCCGCTGCGCCGCGGTGCTGCCTCTCGGGAGGGCCACCGTTAGGAAGGGGCCGCGCAGCGACGCCGATGGCGCGCCTTCTGCCGACGACCGCTCAATCTTTAGGCGGTAGGAGCGACCGAGATAGCTGTAGCCCTCGCCAGGTACGAACTCCTTGGGCGTCGGCCCGGGCCCCAGCTCGCGGAACTCACCGAGACGCTGCAGTATCCATGGGGCCTTGGCCTTCACGACGTCGTCGAGCCGACGCATCGTTGCCGCTGCCGGGGCTTTGAGGAGCACACCGGCGCTGGGATCGACAGCGATGGTCACCGTCCTGCGGCGGTCGCTGCGCTCGATCCGGTAGTCGATGACCGACCTGCCGAACGGCACGTGTCCCTGCTCGAGCGTCATCGCGCAAGCCTCACCCGAGCGAGGTCCATCATTTTCGAGGTGAGCGCCTCGATTTGCTCGCGGGGATATTGAGAGCCACGGAGGCTCCGCTTCACGGCCTGCCGCATGCGCCGCTGCACGTCCTCCTTGTGAACCCAGTCCACGATGGCCAGTCCCTGCAGTTCGGCGAGGATCTGCGCGGCCTGTTCGCGGCGAACGCCGTCCACCACGCTCCGGTCGGCGGTGGTCGCCCCGTCGGCGCGCTCACCTGCGGCGCCGAGCAGCTCGTAGATGGCGAAGCCGGACTCGTCCAAGCCGAGGGACTCGGCCGTGCGATGCACGTTCTTCAGATCCTGCACGACCGTTCCCAGCAGCCGGAGCTGCTCCGCGGCATCGATGCGCGCCTGCCGTCGATCGTCGATGATCTGCGCGAGGCGGTCGCGAAGGCTCGAGTAGAAGACCGGGTTGGCATCCATTCGGACGTGGATCTCGTGACGGATGGCGTGCTCCATCTCGCTCGCACGCGCCTCGTTCGAGCCGAGCTTGCGGATCTCTTCCTCGAACTCCGGGGCCAGGATCGAGACGGGTGGAAGGAGCTGCTCGATGCCATCGGCGGCAATGTGCTCCTCGATGAGTGCGCGAACCTTCGCGCGGCAGCCCGTGAGGTCGAAGCGTTCGTCTCGGAAGCGGATGCGCGCGGCGTTCCGCACCTTGCCCAGCCACTTGAGGTCGACGAGGAAGGGCAGCGCCGCCGCGTCGGGAAGCAGCATGTCCATGCCGCGTGCAAACCGGCGGAAGCCCAGCTCGAACTCGGCTCGCGCGTCTTCGGGCTCGAGAACATGGATGCACGCCTCGACGTCATCCCGACGAACCTTCGCGAAGAACCTCATCGCGGTCCGGTGATAGGACTCCAAACGCGGCAGTACGTCGGTCTTCGGCTTGAGCGCTCCTTGGATGTCCGCCGAAGAGAAGATGCTCAGCGCCTGCTCGAGGAAGAGCGCGACGCCCCAGTAGTCGACGACGAGTCCATAGTCCTTGCCATCGGCGGTCCGGTTCACGCGTGCGATGGCCTGGAGAAGGGTATGCTCGCGCAGCGGTGCGTCCAGGTACATCACCTGCTCGACCGGCGCGTCGAAACCGGTGAGCAGCATGTCGCAGACGACGAGGATGGCCAGCGGGTCGTCGGGGTCCTTGAAGCGCGCGATGAGCTTCCGCTGCTCCTCCTTGGACGTCTTCCACTTGGCGAGGCGTTCCGGGTCGTTGTGAGTCGACGACATGATGATCGCCGACTCCGGCGCGCCGAGACGGTCGAGCGTCTCCTTGTACGAGACCGCGACGTCGCGGCTGCACGCCACTACCTGCGCCTTGAAGCCGTTCGGGTGGATGAACTTCTCGAAGTGCTCGATGAGGTCCAGGCAGACGGCCTCAACCCGACGCGGCGCCCCGGCGATCGCTTCGGCCGTGACGTACTGGGTCTTGATCTTCTCGCGCTCCTCGTCGGAGCGGTCGCGGAAGATGCGGTCGAACAGGCTGTCGATTGACTCGCCCTCCAGCCGCTCGGGAGACTGTCGCATCTCGTAGAAGATTGGGACCGTTGCGCCGTCCAGCACGGCCTGCTCGATCGTGTACGTGTGGATGTAGTCGCCGAACGTCTGGAAGGTGCTCCGGTCCTTTTTGTCAACGGGCGTGCCCGTGAACCCGAGGAAGCAGCCGTTGGGCAGCGCACGCCGCATGTTGGCGGCGAGGCTCCGGTACTGCGTCCGGTGCGCCTCGTCGACCATGACGAAGATGTTCTCGGCCTCGTTGAGGACCGGGTGCTGGCCCGTCGCCGCTTCCTGGAACTTCTGCACGGTGGTCATCACCGACTGGCCACCGCCCTTGGCGAGCATCTGGCGCAGGTGCTTAACGTTGCGGGCCTGCTCCGGGTTCGGGAACCCGCACCGTTGGAAGGTGGACGTGATCTGGTTGTCGAGATCCTTGCGGTCGGTCACCACCAGCAGTGTGGGGTTGGCGGCGGCGGCAAGGCGTCGAAGCTTCACGGCGAGGAAGACCATCGTGAGCGACTTGCCCGAGCCCTGCGTGTGCCAGACGATGCCGCCGCGCCTCGCGTGATGCTTGCCGCGGATGCGCTCGATCGCCCGGTTGACCGCGATGAACTGCGGATAGCGAGCGAGCTTCTTGAAGGTGCGCGCTCCGTCGACTTCGAAGACGATGAAGTTCTGGATGAGATCCAGCAGGTTCTGCTTGCTGACCGTGCCCCAGAGCAGGACGTCCTGCGGCGTCGGGAGGCGACCGAGGTGGGCGGTGAGCCGGTCGAGCGTGAGAGGGTGGGGAACCTTCCACTCGCTGAAGTGCCGACTTGGCGTACCGACGGTCCCGTACTTCGCCGCCTGGCCGCACGTCGCGATGAGGAGCTGGGTCGCGTGGAAGAGCCGGGGCGCGCCGAGTCCGCGGAACTTGTCGTCCGCCTCCTGGTAGCGGAAGATCTGCTCGATCGCCTTTTCGACGGGCTCGTTGATCGTCGGGCTCTTGCACTCGATGACGACGAGCGGGATGCCGTTCACGAACACGACCAGGTCCGGCGCGATGGTCTGCTTCGCGCCTACCACGCGGTACTGGCGCGTGAACACAAACTCGTTGTTCTCGGGCTTGTCGAAGTCGATGAACCGAACCGTCTGGCCGCGCTGGCCGGTGCCGAGGTCCTGCTCGAGCGAGATGTGGTGAACTAGCGCCGTGTGGACGTGCTCGTTCGCCTCGATGAGGCCCGTCGCGGTGGAGTGAGTGATCGCGCGGATCGCCTTCTTGACGTTGTCGTCGTTGATCCACGGGTTCAGTCGCCGGAGCGCTGCGTCGAGGCGCTTGACCAGCACCGGTTCGGCGAGGGTCTCGCGCTCGCCATCGAGCACCTCAGCGGCCACGAACTCGTAGCCGAGTTCGCCGAGCAGGGCGTCGGCCGGATCCTCGGAGAGGTGAACCTCATCCCACTTGAAGTCGGAGGCCATGTTAACGCCTCCCTGTTGCGCCGCTGGCACGCGCGCCCTTGGCCGCTCCGACCCGCAAGCGGCCAGACAGCAACGCCTGCGCGAGGCCGCGCTTGCTCTCGCGCAGTTGCTCGAGGTACCGAGTCTCGGTGGCGACGCGTTCGTCGAACGATTCGCCGACTTCAGCGATCGCCGCCTGTTCCTTCGGTGGCGGAAGCAGGATCTTCAGGCCTTTGAAGACCGAGAAGTAGAGCGTCTTGTTCGTTGGGCTGCTGCCCTGCTCGAGGCGGCGCCATTCCCTCTGCATATGGCGGAACAGCTGGACCAAGTACGCGGGGAGCACCTCCGGCCCGCACACGAACGCCGCGAAGTCCTGGCTCGTCGACATCGGTTTGGCGAGGCGGGAGCAGAGCCCACGCACCGCCGTGCGAGAGAGAACCACAGTATCGGCAGGCAGGAGGCGCGCGGAGGAGTTGTCGATGCCGGCTTGGGTGACACACTCCGACGTCTGCTCCACGCGGAGCTTCTTCAGCTCCGTGGTATCCCCAAGCGACAGCCAGGGGATCTTGCCGTTCCAGTACTCGGGGTGTTGCCTGCTCGGCGTATGACCGCTCTCCAGCTTCGCGACCTTCGTCATCGTCACGAGCTTCCAATGCGAAGGCATCCGGTCGACCGTCGACACGATGCGCCCCATGGGCCAGCTCTCCGGCAGCGGCACGAGCTGCGTCTTGTGAGGGGCAAGCCCTTTCGTAAGGAGCGTGCGCATCACAGCGTGCTTGGTTCGCGCCAAGTGCTCGATGTGAATTCGCGTCGCCTGGGCTGTCAAATCGATCGAGTCGAGGACCCCTGCGATGTTCGCCTGCTCCTCCGGTGAGGGCAGGGGCACCGGCATGGTCAAGAAGTCGTGCGGATCGAGCCTCTGCCGATCAGTCGAACCAGAGCTCCACGCCTTCGCCAGCCCCCAGAAGCGAGGTTCTTGGAGAACGTACCGGAGATAGTTCGTGTTGGCACCGTTCGACGGACGAAAGACCGGGTACTCGGTGGTTGCTGAAGCGCCGTCTTGAGCATCACCTACGATCGCAAACGAACCCTTCGATGCCCACATCTTGTTGTAGACGAGGTCGCCGGAGCAGAGGCGCGTGAGACTGGGCGCCTTTAGCGTGCTGCCTGGCACCTCGGAGTGGATGTGGCAGCCCTCGCCGTAAAGCCGCACTCCGAGAAGCCGGTAAGTCTCGCCTTCTCGAGGCTGAAATGCTCTGCGCTCGCGACCTAGCACCTCGCGCAGGCGCTTGATCGGCAAGCTGCTATTCCACATGCCCAAGCCTCCGGAGGAGTTCGTCCATCTTCGCAGCAGCTGCATCACGCTCGCCTTCGAGCTTCTTCAGCGTCGCCATCGCGCTGCGAACGTCGATCCGCTCCTCCGGCTCGAGCGTGTCGACGTACCTCGTGATGTTGAGGTTGTAGTCGTTCTCCCTGACCTCCTCGACCGGAACCACGCGCGAGAAGCGATCCTCGTCGGAGTACTTGCGGAAAGCGGCGACGATGCCTCTCACGTCTTCAGTACGCAGTACGTTCTGGTTACTGCGAGCCTCGAAGCCCTCCGCGGCGTGGATGAAGAGGATCTTGCCCTTGCGCTTCTTGGGCTTGTCGCGGTTCAAGACCAGGACCGTCGCAGGGATGCCGGTGCCGTAGAATAGGTTTTCGGGCAGCCCGATGATCGCCTCGAACAGATCGTCATCAACGATCCCCTTGCGGATGTCACCGTCACCGCTCCCGCGGAACAGCACGCCGAGCGGCATCACCACGCCGACCATGCCCTTAGCGCTCAGCGTGGCCAGCATGTGTTGCACGAAGGCGTAATCGCCCATGTTCTTGGGCGGCAGCCCGTAGTGAAAACGCTGGAACGGGTCTTCCGCGGCCATTTCGACGCCCCACTTGTCCAGACTGAAGGGTGGGTTCGCAATGACGCGGTCGTAGACCATAAGCTCGCCGCCGTGCACGAGCTTCGGCTCGCGGATCGTGTCGCCCTTCTCGATGCGCGCGTCTGACAGACCGTGCAGCAGCATGTTCATCTTGCAGATGGCCCACGTGCCGAGGTTCTTCTCTTGGCCGTGCAGGGTGACGTTGATGGGGTCGGTGCCCAGCCGCCGCCCGCTCTTCTTAGCCACGTACGCAGCAGACTGGATGAGCATGCCGCCCGACCCGCACGTCGGATCGCAGATGCGCATGCCGTCCTCGGGATCGAGGAGCTGCGTGATCAGCTCGACGACCCGTTGGGGCGTGTAGAACTCGCCGCCCTTCTTGCCGGCGTCGTCGGCGAATTTCTCAATCAGATACTCGTACGCGCGGCCCAACATGTCCGGCTCGGACAGGTCCGAGTTCCGCAATGACAGCTCGGAGAAGTGCCCGACCATCCGGTGGAGGATGCTGTCGCGCTGCTTGCCGTCGCCGAGCTTCCGGCTGTCGTTGAAATCGATGCCGAGGAGCACGCCTTCGAGCGTGGCGTTGGCTTCTTCGAGCGCGGCGCACGCCTTGTTGAGCGCGTCGCCGACGTCCTTGGTTAGCTTGCCGATCTCGGTCCAGCGCGCGCGCTTGGGGACGAAGAATTGGTGCTCATCCGGGTCGGCCCAGGCGACGTCGTCGTCCTCACCCTCAGCGATCAGATGCTCGGCCTCCTCCTCGAAGCGATCAGAGAGCCGCTTGAGGAAGAGGAAGCCGAAGATGTAGTTCTTGTAGTCGGAGGAATCGATCGAGCCGCGAAGAATGTCGGCGGCGGCCCACAGGTGACCGTTCAGTTTCGTTGGCGTCAAATTACCCATTTTCGTTTCCTCGAGCGGTTCAGCTGCGCTCGCCCGGTCGCTGCCGAGACTCGCCGCGGAGAAGTTCAAGTGCCACTGCGAGCGCCACTGCGCGTCTCTGCTCTGCCGCACGGATCGCCGCGATGTGGTTCTGTTCTGCTGCGCTGACGAGCCCGGTAATCTGCCGTTGCACCGTGAGCGGCGGCACGGGAATCGATAGCTGACCCACCGATTTCGGAGTCAACGAAAGGCTGGAGGTCGATGACCGCCCGCGCTGAAGTAGCGCGCTCCTACCGAGCTCACTCTGCAGAAAGGCGAGAAGCACGGCCGGCAGTACTTCAGTCCCGGCGCGTATTGCGATCAGGTTCGCGCTGATGAGGGCTCCAGCGGTCGAGGGAGTAATCCCGGCGACCTTGAGCTGAGTGCCGCGACACGTGACGACGACATCATCCGCCCGCACCGTGTACCGCTCGACATCCGCGCCTGCCCCTACGGCACGCTTGTCGAGCGCCTCCAAGGGGGGAGCGTGACCATCGCGGAGGTCGCGAACGTTGAGGAGCGGAACCGCTAGTTGCGCCGGGTCGTCAACACGCTGCCGAGCGTCGGCGAGACCGAGGAAGATTCGCTCGGTGACGCTCTGGAGAAGGTGTTCCGGCCACCCGGAATCTGGGCTGATGTCAACCACGCGGCCTAGAATGCCCGCCCGGACCTCAGGTGTCAATAAAAATACGACGTACTGAAGTACGAACGTAACGTATTCCCATACGCAGTTCGATTGTTTGCGTCCAAATGAGGCACATCCGCTGGAGTGCGAGCGGTCAGCTGAATCACCTAACTACCTGAGCTGTTGGTATTTAGCTCGCGAACGCGCCATCACTGGCGCCCCCGAACACCCGTCTCGGTGGCTTCAAAGGGCCCTGCAACCAGCAACGTTCGCACTCGACCACCGGCCCGGCCGCGTTCGAGGGCCGGCTTTGCGCTCAGACGGCGTATTGCGCCCGTCCAATGCGATCGGACCAAGCCCAGGTCCGATAGGCGAGTCAGGTACGGACACGGCGCTTGATTCCAGCGATAGATTCAGGATGCTCCCGGGAGCCGAAATCGGCCCCCAAAGGTCCCGAACGGGTACAGCGGCCGAGACCTTTGCGGCCGCCGTGCGTTTGTCTACCATGGAATTTGGCTGAAATGGATGGCGGAGACGGTGGCCAGTCCATCGTCGTCGCCTGCCTCAGCGACCCGGTGTCAACGCCGGGCGAAAATCTGACAGATCCGCCGATTGAAAATCTGACAGATCGACGAGGGGACGAGCCTCAGGTCGTCGCCACCTCCTGACGGGGGCGCCGGCGGCGAGCCGCCGGC